>JACDBY010000138.1 GCA_013694685.1 Actinomycetota bacterium | reverse complement strand
GAGGTGTGCGTCGTCCTCGGCCCGAGCGGGTCGGGCAAGTCGACTCTTGTCCGGATCGTGGCCGGGTTCGACCGGCCCTCGGCAGGCTCGGTCCGCGTCGCCGGCGTCGAGGTCTCCGCTCTCTCGGCGCGCCGCGCGGCTCGTTACCGGTCTGAGGTGCTCGGCTACGCCGATCAGCACTACTGGCGCTCGCTCGCCGAGGATCTCACCGCGGAGGAGCTCGTCGGGCTGCCGCTTGGCCTGCGCGGTGCGGCTCCGGCCGAGCGCGACCGACGCGCCCGCAGGCTGCTCGAGCGCGTGGGGCTCCTCGACCGCTCGGACGCGTTGCCCCGCGAGCTCTCCGGCGGCGAGCAGCAGCGGATCGCACTCTGCGCGGCACTCGTCCATTCACCGGCGCTCCTCGTCGCGGACGAGCCGACGGGAGAGCTCGACGCGACCACGGCGCAAGCGGTTCTCACCGAGCTTGCCGAGCTCGCACGCGAGGAGGGAGCCGCGGCGCTCGTCGTCAGTCACGACCCCGCGTCCGCCGCGATCGCCGACCGGGTCGTCCACGTCCGCGACGGCCGGATCGGGGAGGAGCGCCTCGAGGCCGAGGACAAGGTTGTGATCGGGCGCGGTGGCTGGCTCCGCGTACCGGAGGACACCCTCCGGGCGGCAGGGATCGGCGACCGTGCCACGGTGCGCCTCGGGGAAGGCTTCGTCGAGCTGCGACCGTCCGGCGTCGGCCCCACGGCGCCTGACGTGCAGCCCTCGGTCCGGAGCGCGACGGGCACGACCGTCCAGGCGCGCGGCGTCACGCGGCGGTACGGCAACGCGCTCGCCCTCGCGCCTCTCGACGCGACGTTCGAGCCGGGCACGATGACCGTTGTCACCGGTGCCTCCGGGTCGGGCAAGTCGACGCTTCTCGCGCTGCTCGCCGGGCTCGACCTGCCGGACGAAGGCGAGGTGCGGGTGGGGGACGTCGTCCTCTCGGAGCTCGACCGCGAAGCGCGAGCGGCGCTCCGCGCCGAGCAGATCGGCGTCGTCGGCCAGATCCCGGGTCTCTCCGGGAGGCTGACAGCTGTCGAGAACGTCGAGCTCGGGCTTGCGGTGCGTGGCGTCGAGGGCGCAGACGCGCGCGAGCGGGCTCTCCGTGCGCTCGCGGTCGTGGGACTCGCGGAGAACTCCGCCCGGGCCGTCGACCGGCTCTCGGCGGGAGAGCGGGAGCGCGTGGCGCTCGCGCGGGTCATCGCGGGCGAGCCGTCCGTGCTGATCGCCGACGAGCCGACGTCACGGCTCGACAGCGTGACGACGCTCGCGATGGGCAGCCTCCTCGCCGACCTCGCGCGCCAGCACGGGACGACGGTGATCTGCGCTACCCACGATCCGCTGCTCGTCTCGCTCGCGGGCGTCGAGTTGCCGCTCCGCGCCGCGGTACGATCGGTGTAGATGGCCAGCGCGACCGCGACGATCGAGGTGAACGGGATTCGCTGCGAACGCTGCGTGATGCGGCTCGCGAGCGCGCTCGAAGGTCACCCGGGGCTCGAGGCTGCGCGGGCGACACTCCAGGGCGAGGTCATTCTCTCGTGGGACGACGAGGTGACGAGTCGCGAGACTCTCGAGGGCCTCCTCGCCGGCGCCGGCTTCCACGAGCGGGAATAGCCATGGCCCCCGACGCGTTCTCCTCCCCGTCCACGTTGATACGGTAGGCACCGTGGGTGAGTCGGGCACGGCCGAGCCGGATGGGGCACGCCGGGTCGCGACAGAGGCACGGGACCGGGTGCGCTTCGAGGAGGAAGCGCTCGCACTCGCCGACCAGGTCTACCGTGTCGCACGACGATTCGTGGCCACCCGCGAGGAAGCAGAGGATCTGGTGCAGGACACGTACGCGAGGGCCTTCCGGAGCTGGCAGTCCTACACCCCCGGAACAAACCTCCGCGCCTGGCTTCTCCGGATCCTCACCAACCTCAACACGGATCGCGGCCGGAAGATCCAGCGCCGCCCCGACGAGACACCGCTCGAGGAGTCGGACTACTACCTCGCGAACCGGATGGTCGCGTCCGCGGGTGAGCAGGTGCTCGACCAGGAGCGCGTGGTCGAGCGGCTCTCGCAGGACTCGATCGTGACGGCGCTCTCTGCGGTGCCTCACGACTTCCGCGACGTCGTGGTGCTCGTCGATATCGGTGACTTCAGCTATGCCGATGCCGCGCAGATCCTCGACATCCCCCTCGGCACCGTGATGTCCCGGCTCCATCGCGGCCGGCGGCTCCTGAAGGCCAACCTGGCGGAGGAGGCGGTCTCGTGAGCGATTGCGACAAGTGTGAGGAGCTGCTCCAGGGGTACCTCGACCGCGAGCTCTCGGATGCCGAGGTCGTCGTCGCCGAGAGCCACCTGAACGGCTGCGACTACTGTCGGCGGCGCTACCGCTTCGAGGCCTCGCTCCGCGTCTACGTCCGCACCACGGCCGCCGAGCGCATGCCGCCCGGCCTCGCCGCGAAGCTCGCGGGCCTGCGGACGACAGGCGCCTCGCCTCTCGGGAGCTAGCCGGCGCGCCGCACGACCAAGAGGCTGCGCTTCGCCAGTCCCCAATCCGTTGCGATCCGTCCCATCGCTCCGACCCTATTCGGCTTCCGGGTCGTCGAGAATGGCCAGATCCTGCGGCGTATCGACGTCGCCCGGCGTGCCGAGGTCGTCGCACGCGACGAGCCTCGGCTCCACCGCTCGTAGCCCCTCGTCCGGGATGGCTGTCCAGGCCGAGCGGGCGACGAGCACCGGGTGGCCGCGAAGCCCTGCATAGGAAGCGGCGACGACGAGGTCGCCGTCGGCGCGCCAGCTCTCGACGACGCGGGTGACGGCGCCCGGCGCGAGCCGGGGGCCGTCTGCGAGGACGACGAGCGCCGCGTCGACATCGGCGTCCAGCGCCTCGAGACCGCACCGGAGCGAGGCGCCGGGCCCACGCTCCCATTCGGCGCAGCGCACGAGGCGCACGGATGCTCGAGACGCGGTGTCGCTGAGTCCGTGTGCGCCTTCGACGACGACGATCTCATCGACCGGGCTCTGCGCCAGCCGCTCGAGGACACGGGGGAGGAGGAGCTGCTGCTTCGGCGAGCCGAACCGCGTTGCCGCGCCCGCCGCGAGGACAACCGCCGCGATCCGGCTCAACTGGCCGAGGCGACGGTCACCGACTCGACGACGACCGGTTGTGTCGGCTGCTCGGTCGCCGGGTCGCCGAGCGTCCCGATCAGCTCGACGACGTCGACGCCGTCGGTCACCTCGCCGACGACCGCGTACTCCGGCGGGAGGCCGACGTCGGCGCCGGTGACGACGAAGAACTGGCTGCCGGAGGTGCCGGGCGGCTCGGTTCCCGCCTTCGCCATCGCGACGACCCCCTTGACGTAGGCCGCGTCGGGCGCGGGCACGTCGACGGTCGAGTAGCCGGGGCCGCCGCTCCCGGTCTGCGTCGGGTCGCCGCCCTGGATGACGAAGCCGGGGACGATCCGGTGGAAGATCGTGTCGTCGAAGTACCCGGCGCGGGCGAGCTGGACGAGGGAGCCCGCGGTCTTCGGCGCCGACTCGAGATCGAGCGTCACGACGAACGTCCCGCACGAGGTGGCGAACGTCAGCGTCCAGGTCTCGCTCGCGAGGAGCGCGGTGATCTGCCGCTCGCTCGCGTCGCCCTCCGACTCGCGCGGGGCGGGCGCCTCGACCTCACGGCAGCCAGTCTCGCTCGGTTCCGTCGCGGGCGCCGTCGCCGCTACGTCCTCCTCGCCGGAGCCGCCGCAGGCCGCACCCGTCACGGCGAGCGCGAGCGCGAGAGCTGCCACGGCGAGGCGAGTCACGACGGGGAGGGTAGACCACAGGGTTCCGGGCGCGGCGCCGCTCTCTGGTACTGCTTCGGGCATGACTCTGACCCTCGACGTCAACGGCGAGCGGCACGTGCTCGAGGTCGACCCCACGCGCCGGCTACTCGGAGTTCTCCGCGACGACCTCGCGCTGACGGGGGCCAAGCTCGGTTGCGGGGAAGGCGCCTGCGGCGCCTGTGCCGTGCTGCTCGACGGAGTGCCGGTCGTCTCGTGCCTCCTCCCGGTCGGTGCCATTGCCGGGCGCTCGGTGACGACGATCGAGGGGCTCGGCGAGACCGCGACCTCACTGCAGCAGGCTTTCGTTACCGAGGACGCGCTCCAGTGCGGGTTCTGCACGCCGGGCCAGGTCGTCTCGGCGACGGCATTGCTCCAAGCGACGTCCCAGCCGAGCCGGGACGAGATCCGGGTGGCGATGGCCGGCAACCTCTGCCGCTGCGGCGCGTATCCCAAGATCGAGCGCGCGATCCTGCGCGCCTCCGGCCGGGCCGTGACATGAGCCAGCGTTTCGTCAAGACGCAGCGCGAGATGGAGGGGCGCTTCGAGGATGTCTGGGCGCTCCTCGACGAGGAGGACGATCTCGTGACGTGGCCGGAGGGAACCGATCTGGCCGTCGTCGGCAGGCCTGCCACCCGGCAGGACGGCCCGGTGCGGGCGAGCGGCGCTGCCCGCTACACCGTCGATGTCGCCCTCCCGGGAATGCTGCACGCGCGCATCCTCAGGGCCCCGACGGCGCGGTGCCGCGTCACGCGCCTCGCGCTCGACGAGGCGCGCGCGCTCCCGGGGGTCCGCGCGGTGCTAGGCCCGGAC
>JACDBY010000136.1 GCA_013694685.1 Actinomycetota bacterium | reverse complement strand
CGCGTGGACCGCGCACGGCGCCGCCCCCGCGAAGGCCGCCGGAGACCATCTCTTCGCCGCCGCGTTCGCGACGCTGGCCTCGAACGGCTCGCTCGAGCGAGTCGCGGCCCTCGCCGACGCGTCGCTCGCGCTCGCGCGGGGAGAAGCGATGCAGCGCCTGCAGCACCGGGATTCGTCCATCGCCGTCGACGCGTACCTCGAGCGCTGTGCGTTGAAGACGGGGTCGCTCTTCGCGGTCGCCTGCGTGCTCGGCGGCGGGAGCGCGACGTTCGGCAGGCTCCTCGGGATCGCGTTCCAGATCGTCGACGACGTGCTCGACTGCACCGGCGAGACCGTCGAGACGGGAAAGATCCCGGGCACCGATCTACGTGACGGGACGCCGACCCTGCCGCTCCTCCTCGCCTCCCGAGAGGACGACGTCGTCCGCCGGGCGCTCGAAGGCGGGCCAATCGAGGGCGCACTCGTGCGCGTCGCCGCGACCGACGCGCTCGAGCGCTCCAGGGCGATTGCAGTCGAGTACGCTGAACGCGCGAAGGCGAGCCTGGACGGCACCGTCCGTCGCGAGGACCTCGAGGCTGTCGCCGATGCAGTCGTCCACAGGAATCGCTGATCGATGAAGCTGGGCCGCACCATTCCGGCGCTCCCCGCCCGCGACGTCGCGCCGGCCGTGGGCTTCTACAACGAGCGGCTCGGCTTCGAGACGCTGCACCACGACGGCGGCTTCGCCGTCCTGCGGCGCGACGATGCGGTCATCCACCTCTGGGAGTCGAGCGACGAGACCTGGCAGACGCGGGAAGACACGCTCGAGCGTCCCATCTGCTCGGGCGCGGAGTCGTTCCTCGCCGGGACTGCGAGCTGCCGCATCGAGGTCGAGGGGATCGACGAGCTCTACGTCGAGCTCGCGCGGGCCGACGTGCTGCACCCCGTCTCGCGCGAGGGCGTCGACGACACCGACTACGGGACGCGCGAGTTTGCGACGCTCGACCTCGACGGCAACCTCGTCACGTTCTACCTCTGGGTGTCTGCGTGAGCGACGGGGGAGTCGGAGGCGCGGCCGAAGCCACGCCTCTCAGGCTCGGTCGCATCTCGTACGTCAACATGGCGCCCGTCTTCCACCGGCTGACGCACGAGGTCGACGAGGTGAGCGGTGTCCCGACCGAGCTCAACCGGATGCTGCTCGCGGGCGAGATCGACGTGGCGCCGATCTCGTCCATCGAGTACGCGCGAAACGCGCACCGCCTGAGGCTCCTGCCGCGGCTCTGCGTCTCGTCGGAGGGCGCGGTCGACTCGATCCAGCTCGTCACCCGGCTGCCGCTCGGGCAGGTGAGCTCGGTCGCGGTCACCTCCGAGAGCGCCACCTCGGTCGTCCTCACGAAAGTGCTGCTCCCGCGTGCCGAGATCCGGCCGCAGGATGCCGAGGCGGACGCGCGGCTCCTGATCGGCGACGCAGCATTGCGGAGCGCGTTCGAGGACCCGACGCCGCACCACGACCTCGGTCGTCTCTGGCTCGAGCGCACCGGACTGCCGATGGTCTTCGCCGTGTGGGCGACCAACGAGCCGGCCGTCGAGGGTCTCACCGATCTCCAGGACTCCCTCGTCGCCTCGGTCAGGCTCGCGCGTTCGGAGCCCGAGCGGCTCGCGCACGAGGCCAGCGCGCGCTATGGCTATCCGCCGGGGTTTCTCGCGCGCTACTTCGAGAAGCTCCGCTACAGCTTCGGCCCGCGCGAGCGCGCGGGTCTCTACACGTTCCTCGAGATGGCCCGTGACGTCGGCGAGCTCGAGCACATTCCCGAGCTCCGCTTCGTGACCGCTGAGACGAAGCCGGTGTGAACGCGGGCCGGATAGGTCCGGCCCCTACGACCTTCGCTCGATGTGTGTGGGCTCGCCGCGGGCGCCGGACGACGCTCGTTACCGCCGGGACGACGCCGGTGCCGTAGAGGCCGGACCTGTCCGGCCCTCGGTGAGCGTCGGGTTCCGGCGGGAGGGTCGCGCCGCTCGCCGGTATTCGACCCGGTAGCCGAGGCGGCGCGGGATCTCGAGCAGGCCCTCGAGGTCGAGGTCGATACGTGCGCCGGCCTTCTGGGTCACCTCGTCCTCGATCGGCAGGTCGAAGTCGTCGGCGCCGTAGTCGAGCGCCCGGAAGGCGTCCTCGTTCTGCGTCAGCACCGAGGTACGGACATGCTTCACGTTGTCGAGGAAGATCCGGGAGAGCGCGATGTGGCGCCAGTACTCGTTCGGCGAGATCTCACGACCGCCGAACGACGTCCCGTACGGCTTGTACGTCCAGCAGAGGAACGAGAAGAGACCGTCCAGTCCGTCGCGTAGGCAGTCGTCCTGGAAGTCACGCGTCCGCTGCAGGTGCTCGAGGCGCTCCTCGAGTGTCTCGTCGAAGCCGATCACCATGGTCGCGGTCGTCTGCAGGCCGCTCTCGACGATCGCGCGCTGGGCGTCGAGGTACTCGGCCACCGTGTACTTGAACTTGGCGTGCCGCTTGCGAAAGTCCTCGGTGAGAATCTCGCTCCCACCACCGGTGACCCAGTGCACGCCCGCATCGCGTAGCCGTGTCGCCGCCTCGGCGTGGGAGAGGCCCGCGCGGTCGGCGAGGTAGACGAACTCCGCGACCGTGAGCGCGTAGAACTCGACCCGCTCGCCGTAGCGCCCCCGCACCGAGGCGAAGAGGTCGCAGTAGAAGGCGAGCGGCAGCTTCGGGTTGAAGCCGCCGTTGAACGCCACGAGGTCGCCACCCAGCTCGAGCAGCTCGTCGATCTTCGCGAACACCTCACCGCGGTCGAGCACGTAGCCGCCGGCCTCGTTCGGCAGCACGTAGAACGCGCAGTAGTCGCACTGGGCGACGCAGACGTTCGTGTAGTTGACGATCCGCATCACCATGTAGGTCGCGCGGTCGGGCTCGTGCCACCGGGCGCGCGCTGCCAGCGCGAGCTCGCGCAGCTCGTCGTCGCTCGCCTCGTGCCAGAGCCGCGCGGCCTCGTCGACCGAGAGGCGGCTAATGGGCCCACGGTCGCGAGCGACGCTCACGCCGGCACCGCTTCCTCGACCGTCACCTCGTCAGGATCGAGCGTGTCCATGAACGAGCTGACCGAGAAGACGGCGTTCCCCGCGCCTGCGACGCCGTAGCCGGGTGGGGGCCTCAGACCGTGGCGGCCGAGCGCGTCGCGATACGCCTCGAGCAGGCGGATGTGGTACTCGAGCGGCGCGCCGTCCGGGTTGTCGCGGCCGAGCGGCGTCGTCGGCTCGGGACACCAGGTCGTGAAACGCGGCGTGATCCCGCGACCCATGAACCAGTCGAGACCCTCGGTCGTCGACGCGATCGCCTCGTCGACGGTCGCGAAACCGTAGGGTCGCGCCATCTCCACGCCCGCCACGAAGTTCGGGATCACGAAGCGGGCGCCGAACACCTCGGCCGCGTCGAGGATCCGCCGGTGCCACTCCTCCCGCCCGACGTAGCGCTGCTTCCCGGGCGAGATCAGCTCGAAGAGCCGCTTGTCCCAGACCTCGTAGTTCGGGTGGTAGATCGTGATCCCGTAGTCCTTGTAGCGCTGGACGTCGGCCCTCGGGAGCGCCTGGGCGACGACCTTGCCGATCCAACGGCCGGGGAAGCGCTCCTCGATCGCCTGTGCGTAGCGGCCGTAGAAGTCCGCCTCCGCAAGGCCGTCGACGGTGCTCGTGACAGAGCCGCCGGTGAGGGTGTAGGCCTTGCTCGTCCGCGCGGTGTCGTAGCGATCGATGAGTGCGAGTGCCTCGAGCACGTCGGCGACCGGCTTCACGCCCGTGTACGGGCGACCCTCCCGCTTGTGCTGGCGCCAGTTGTGGTTGATGTCGCAGAAGCCGCACTCCTCCTTGGCGCCGAAGTACTGGCAGAGCCGCAGCACGGTGAGGTAGATCAGATAGCCCCACT
>JACDBY010000122.1 GCA_013694685.1 Actinomycetota bacterium | reverse complement strand
GCGATGGGCGCCGTCGAGTTGATCGTCATCGACGTCGTGACCTTGCCGAGATCGATCCCGTCGAAGAGGACCTCCATGTCTCGGAGCGAGTCGACGGCGACGCCGCACTTGCCGACCTCGCCGCGCGCCATCTCGTGGTCGGAGTCGTATCCGTAGAGCGTCGGAAGGTGGAAGGCCGTCGAGAGCCCCGCGTCGACGGCCGCCTGCGCATAGGCGATCCCGTTCGCGAGCGTGAACGCGAGCTCCTGGACTGCGGTCGAGCCGGCCTCGCGAATGTGGTAGCCGCTGATCGAGATCGTGTTCCAGCTCGGGATCCGCTCGGCGGCGTACGCGAAGAGGTCGGTCGTCAGTCGCATCGATGGCCGCCTCGACGTAGGCGATGCCGTGCGCGAGGGTGAACGCGATCTCCTGGACCGCACTGGAGCCCGCCTCGCGGATGTGGTACCCGGAGATCGAGATCGTGTTCCAGCGCGGCAACCGCTCGGCGCAGTAGGCGAAGAGATCCGTTGTCAGTCGCATCGAGGGCCGCGGCGGGAAGATGTAGTTCCCGCGGGCGACGTACTCCTTGAGGATGTCGTTCTGCACCGTGCCGCGTAGCGCCTCGCCCGGGATGCCCTGCTCGGCCGCGGCCAGCTCGTAACAGAGGAGGAGGAGCGCGGCGGGCGCGTTGATCGTCATCGACGTGGACACCTCATCGAGCGGGAGCCCCGCCAGCAACCGCTCCACGTCCTCGACCGAGTCGATCGCGACGCCCGTGCGCCCGACCTCGCCGTCGGCGACCGGGTCGTCGGAGTCGTAGCCGAGCTGCGTCGGCAGGTCGAAGGCGACGGAGAGCCCCGTCTGGCCGCGCGCGAGCAGCGTGTGGAAGCGGGCGTTGGTCTCCTCCGCGGAGCCGAAGCCTGCGTACTGGCGCATGGTCCACGGCCGGCCGCGATACATGTCCGCGTACGGGCCGCGGGTGAACGGGAACTCGCCCGGCGCCTCGCTCGGACCGGAGGCGTCCTCGGGGCCGTAGTCGGGCTTCGGCCGACGGCCCGGGGGCGTCGGATGGCGGTCGGGCGTGGTCGCCATCCGCATGATCCTATGCCGCCCCGACGAGCGGAGGATCACGCCGGGCAGCCGCTACGGCGTCACCGTGAGCCCGTCCACCGAGATCGTGTCGAGGGAGCGGAATCTGATCGTCACGTCCGGCTCGCCGTTCGGTGCGGCGCACCGGGCGACCAGCGTCCCGCTCGCGGCGAGGACGACACCACCCTGGAGACCGATGCTCGCGCTCGAGGCGGTCGAGGCACTGGTTCGAGGTCCACCCAGGTACTGGTCAATCGTCGTCGCGCCGAGCTGGAGGCTGCACGCGACGAGCGCGCTCCCCGTGAAGCCGAGATCGACGGCGTTCAGCTTCCCGTGGACGACGTAGCGGCCCGCCGGGAGCGTAACGACGCGATGTCGGCGGAGGTCGTGCCGACGACGACCGTTCCCGCCGGCCGGTGGACGTTGCCGCGGGTCGGGCCGCCGAGCGCGATCGCCGTCTCGCCGCCCGTACAGTCCCCTGCGGCGTCGACCGCTCGCAGCTTTCCGTGCGCGTTCCCGTAGCAGGCGATGATCGCCCCGCTCGAGTCGGGAATCGCCGCCCACGCGAGGCCACCGGCCGCGAGCACTGTCGAACAGAGCGCGAGGACGAGCAGGGCGGGGCGACGTGCGAGCCGCTTCACGGATGCCTCCTTGGCCGGGGCTCGGATCGATCGCACCATCCGCTGCGGGGCGCCGCCCGTCAGTCCCTTGAAAGGGCAGCGCCTGGTGCGCGGCCTACAGCACGCCGCCGGAGCGCTCGACCGCATCGAGCGCGATGCGGCGGCCCGACTCGACGTGCTGCGTGATCGCCGCGCGGGTCGCGGCGCGGTCGCGCGACTCGAAGGCAGCCACGATCGCGGCGTGCTCCGTCACGAGGTGCTCGTGCTGCTCGACGAGGCCGGCGCGGATCACCTGCATCATCAGGTTCACCGAGAGCTCCCGGTAGAAACGCGAGAGCAGGGCGTTCCCCGCCAGATCGACCTGCGTCTCGTGGAACGCGGCGTTCGCGGCGTCCCATTCGTCGTGCGAGATGGCAACCGCCGTGGATCCGAGACGATCGCGGAGCCCCACGATCTGCTCGTCGTCGGCGGTGTCGACCGCGACGTCGGCGGCGTGGAGCTCGAGTGCCAGACGCACCTCGTAACCCTCGACGAGCGCCTGGGCTGTGACGGGTGTGACGAAGTAGCCGCAGCGCGCCTTGACCGTCAGGAGCCCCTCCGCGACGAGCCTTGTGAGTGCGTGATGGACGGGGCTGCGCGACACGCCGAGCTCGCTCGCGAGCTCGTGAAGGCTGAGCTTCGCCCCCGGGCCGTGGTGCCGCGCCAGGATCTGGCCACGGAGGGTGTCGTAGACCTGCTCGTTGAGGTTCGCGCGCTGCACGAGGACGGTCATGCCTCAGATGAAACATGACAGGGCGGGGGAGGACAACGCTCGCCCTGCGCTGTCTACGCTTCGCCGCGTGCCGGTGAGAGTGACGACGCGTCTCTTCGCCGCGCTGCGGGAGCAGGCCGGTGCGCGGTCACGTGAGCTCGAGCTCCCCGACGGCGCGCGCGTCGCCGACGTGTGGGCTGCGCTGGAGCTGGGGGACGAGCCGCCGGGCCTCCTCTACGCGGTGAACCGCGCGTACGCCGACCGCACAGCGCCCCTCGCCGACGGTGACGAGATCGCTGTGATCCCGCCCGTCTCCGGGGGCGCGTTCGTCCTCTCGGAGGAGCCGCTCTCGCTCGAGGCGGTCGCCGCCGAGGTCGCAAGCGACGAGGCGGGCGCGATCGCGACCTTCGTCGGCACGACCCGGGCGCATTCCCGGGGCCGTGACGTGATCCGGCTCGAGTACGAGGCGTATGAGGGGATGGCCGAGGCCGAGATGGAGCGGATCGCGACCCTGCTCCGGGAGCGACACGACGTGATCGCCGTCGCCATTCACCATCGGATCGGACCGGTCGAGATCGGCGAGACGAGCGTCGCCATCGCGGTCGCCGCCGCGCACCGTGCGGCCGCCTTCGACGCCTGCCGCGAGGCGATCGACACGCTCAAGCAGACGGTGCCGCTCTGGAAGAAGGAGCTGTACGTCGGTGGCGAGGAGTGGATCGGGCAGGGCAGCTAGGGACCGCGGGATTCGAGGCCCTGCCACGTATAGGCCGACACGTATAAGCGTGGCATATCCGCGTCTTTTGCGCGAGGCGCGACTCCGATGGTACGGCCCTGGTACAGCATCAGCTGGGCGTCAGCTGGCGTGAAAAGCCGCGACAACTCACGACAGCGCGAATCCCTGCATAAAGGCCCCCCATCCGCGTTCTTGGCGATGTAGCCCGCGCAGCGGGTGGGTCTACTATCCCCGCTAGCTCGCTCAGCCCAGCAGCTCTACTCAGCAGGGCGTCGCTATGGGCGCCGCGGCTGCTGCTGCTGCTCGCTGAAGAACTCTTCGAGGGCGACCATCAGCCCGACCCACGCCTCGTCGTCGGTCACGTGCCGTCGCGCGGCCCGCAGCCCGTCCATGAACTCGGTGGAGGTCGCCGGGATCTAGGATCACGTGCCGGGCCTCGTCGAACATGGCGTCGCCGTAGTCCTGCGGCGTGGGCTCGGGCGGCTTCCAGCCACGCTTCGGCGACTGCTGCTGCTGGAAGATGTCGGGCTCGTCGCGGTTCGCCGGAGGGCTCATGGG
>JACDBY010000110.1 GCA_013694685.1 Actinomycetota bacterium | reverse complement strand
GGTATTTGACGAACGTCCCGAACATCGCCGGGAACGCGCTCGAGAAGAGCACGGCGGTCGCGACCGTTCCGGTGCCGACGAAGTCGACGTAGTCGTACCCGCCGATCGTCGAGACGAGCGACCCGAAGCCGAAACCAAAGGCGAGCAGATAGATCGTGGGCTCGACCGTCGAAGAGAACGTGCTCGACTTCCAGTACGACGAGTAGTTCACGACCTCGCGGACGAGCACACCGGTCAACGCCGAGCGCTCGAGCCGACCGAGGTGCTTGCGACGCTCCGGGGCAGCCGAGCTCACGCGATCTCCTCTCCGGTGAGGAGAACGAACACGTCCTCGAGGTTTGCCGGTCTGCGATCGCCCTCGATGGCGTATCCGTTGCCGGACTCGACGCCGAGAATCGAGACGCTCGTCCCCGTCCTCCGTGTCCGCAGACCGTGGTCCGAGGCCTCCGCCTCGATCTCTTGGAGGCGCGCGGGCGGCCCGTAGACCTCGATGACCTCGCTGCCCGCATGCTCGTGGACGAGGTCCGTGGGAGACCCGGCGGCGACAGCCTTGCCGTGGGACATGATGAGCACGCTGTCGGCGAGGCGCTCGGCTTCCTCGATGTAGTGCGTCGACATCAGGATCGTCGTGCCTTCGCTCCTGAGTGCGTCGATCAGCGCCCAGAGCTCCTGACGCACCTGGGGATCGAGACCGACCGTCGGCTCGTCGAGGAGCACGAGACGCGGTCGGTGCACGAGCGCCCGGGCGATCAGGAGCCTGCGCCGCATGCCGCCCGAGAGCTTGTCGACCCGGGTGTCACGGCGGTCGCCGAGCTTCGCCATCTCGACCGCTCGGTCGATCGCGGCACGGCGCACCGCGCGTGGGATGCGGTAAAGGTGCGTGAAGACCAGCAGGTTCTGCTCGACGGTGAGGGTCGTGTCGAGATTGTCGAGCTGCGGCGTGACGCCGAGCTCGGCGCGCGCCTGCTTCGACTCGTCCGGGAGTCGATAACCGAGGAGCTCGAGCTCTCCCTCGTCGGCGATCGACTGGGCGGTGAGAAGTCGCATCGTGGTCGACTTCCCGGCGCCGTTCGGCCCGAGCAGCCCGACGCAGGTGCCCTCGGGCACGTCGAGGTCGAGGCCGTCGACGGCGGTGATCTTCCCGTAGCGCTTGACGACCCCTCTCAGGCGAATGGCGAGCTGCCGCTCCATCGGAGCAGCATGCATCAGACGTTTCGGCGCCAGAGCAGGTACCCGAGCGGCACGAACGCCAGGCCGAACGTCCACACCGCGAGCGGCTGCGCCGAGACCTGCGAGCCGGCCCGCACCGGTGCCCCGCGACCGAGCAGGCGGGCGACCTCCGCCGAGGCTCGTCTCGCGTCGGACTCGGCGTAGAGCCGCGCGCCGGTGGCGCGCACGAAGTCCCGCAGGACCTCCGTGCTCCCGGGATCGGTTCGGTAGCTCCGGTCGGCCGCGACGCCCGGCTGGAAGATGCGCTCCCGCTCGCCCCACACGCGCACGAGCACAAGGTCGAGCCTGGGACGACGGCGCAGAGCCGCGATCGTACGCTGCGAGACGGGGTTGGTCTCCCCGTCGGTGACGATCACGGCCACGCGCCGTCTGGATTCCGGCGCAAAGAAGTTGTGGGTCTGGAGGGGAGCGAGCGCGTCGAACGCCGTCAGAACGGCGCCTGCCGCGCGATCCGGTGGCGGCGATTCGACCTCGATCGAACGGCGCAGGCCGGAGCGGAACACCACGGCGTCGTCGGTGGGAAAGACGTGGGGCACGATCCGGTTCGTGAACGAGGCGAGCCCGACCGGCACGTCGGGGACCGCGGCGCGCACCTGCGCAGCGACCCTGACCGCACGCTCGAGTCGGGTGTCGCCGCTCCGCGAGGCCCCCGCGAGCATCGAGCGCGTGATGTCGATCACGACGTAGGCCTCGGCATCGGCCCGGACGAACACCGGGTCCTGCCGGAGCAGGACAGGCTGTGCGCTCGCCGTCGCGACCAGTGCAGCCAGGACGACGAGGGCACCGGCAGCGAGACGGCTTGCTCGTGTCGGCGGCGGCGCGAGACCGAGGAGGGCGCGGATCCGCGCCTTCCGGCGCTCGAGCAGCCAGAGCGCGCCGAGCGGAACCAGGACGGCCGCTCCGACGAGCGCCGCCTCCGGATGCACCAGGACGAGGTTCATCTCAGGAGCTCCCGACACGATGACCACGCGCTTGCTGGGCGTGCTGGGCGCTGTGATGCAAGAACGCAGGGAGCCCCGATATGCGTGCATGTCGGGGCAACTGAGGACGCGGCAGCACGCCCGAACAGCAAAGCTGTCCGAGCGCGTTCAGACAGCCCGTGCTTCGTTGTGTTGGGAACTCTCAAAAACCGCTGCCGCCCTGGGCCGACCCCGCCCCTGCGGTGGAGCCCTCGCCTCCCTCCTCGAAGCCGAACGCGCCGCGACCCTCCTCGCGGAGCGAGAGAATCAGCTCAAGGTTGTAGCGGGCGACCGTGTTGTCCGGATCGAGGCGGATGGCCTCGACGAACTTGCGCGTCGCTCGCCCGGCGTGCTCGCGGGCCTGCGCGGGATCGCTAGCCAGCTCCGCGAACGCGAGGGCGCCGAGCTCGTTCGCTGCGATCGAGCGAATGCCCGCGGGAGCATCGGAGTCCTGGATCGCCGCCAGGTCGACCTGGGCGGTCGTCGCCACCGAGAACATCTGCGCGGTGCGCGCGGTCCCGGCTCTCGGCCGGCTGCGGCGAAAGAGCTGTGCAGCCTCGCGCAGCCGAAGGTCGTCCTCGAACCCGATGACCTCGGGGCTGAGGCCGCCGCCGATCCTCCACGCGCCCGGCTCCCAGAGTCCCGAGGCACCGGGGGCGAGCGCGAAACGACGGTCGCCCGCCGCGATGCTCTCGTCCCAGAGCCGGACCTCGCGTGCGCCGAGCGCGAGCAGCAGCGCCAGGACGAGCGCTGCCCCGGCGAGCGCGAGCGGCAGGCGATTCCCCCTCACCGCGCGACCACCTGCTCTCGGCGCCAGTCGAGTCTGCCGCACGCGACCTCGTTCACCGCGAGCAGCCCGAGAAGCGCGAGCGCGAGCACGGAGACGACGAGCGGGTAGTCGGCCTGGAGCGACCGTCGCTCGGTCGAACGCGCGTTGCGGAGCAGCTCGGTGTGGGAGACGAACGCTCCGGGGCCGAGCGCCTGCCGGAAGTAGGCGCGATCGGTGTCCGCAGGGAAGAGCGGTACGACACGGAGGTCGAGGCCGGCGCGCCGGTAGAGCGCGAGCTCCTCGGCGAGCGCTGCGAGGTCGAACGGCGAGTCGTCGAGGTCGCTGATCAAAAGGACGGTGCCCGTGCTCGCGGCTCCCTCGCGCTCGATCGCGCGGCGCGCGGCTGCGAGACCCGTCGAGATGCGCGTCCCGCCCCGGAACGCGGCCGACCACGGTGTCCGGCGCTCCCGGAGCTGCGCCTCCTGGGCCTGCCGCAGCTGCTGCGCGGTCGGAAAGCGCCCGAGCGCGGGCAGCGTTCGCAGGAACCGCAGGAACGAGCGCAGCTCGCGCCCGGGCGTGCCCGGGGGGAGAGCGACGTAGGCGACGTCGGAGAAGAACACGACCCCGATCGGCTGGTTGGCGTTGACGACCGGCCGCAGGATGTTCGAGATCCGCCGATATCCGGGCTCGGCAATGCTCGTCGAGAAGTCGATCACGACGACCCCGCGTTCACCCGCGGGAAAGAAGCTCGAGTGATGGACCGGCGTCCTCGTCGCCTGGAGCAGCGCGACGCACAGGCAGGTGAGGAGGACGACCGCGAGTGCGACCTGGAGCAGGCGCGTGCGCCGCACCTCGGGGCGCAGTAGCTCCGCGTCCGCAAGCGGGATGCCGACCGCGCTCACGCGCGCCGTCCGTCGGTCGCGGCGCGTACCGATGCGGCGAGCTCCGCCACTGCTTCACGCCGCGGGAGTTGCTCGTCCCAGGCAAGCCTCTCGGCGTCGTCTGCGAGCGTGCGTCGGTCGATGCGGCGAAGCTCCGAGGCGAGGGTCTCGAGCGCGATCCTGCCTTGCCGCTCGTCATTCTGTCCGTTCAGCGCCTCGACGAGGCGGAGCGCCTGCTCGAGCGGCGCGGGTGGCGCCTCGGCATGGACGCGGGCGGTCTCCCGACGGTGAATGCTCCGCCGGACGACGAGTCCGAGGAGCGCCGCCGCCGCGATCACGAGGATGCCGGCTCCACCGAGGAGACCGGCTTCGAGTCTGCGGGGAGAGACGCGCGCGGTGGCCCCTGGCAGCGTCGCGAGCGCCGATTGCCAACCCGACTCCTCGAGTTCCCCGTCCGGTATCCCGCGGACGACCGTGAGCGAGGGCCACGAGCCGCCGGCGCGCCGCTGGTCGAGTTGTCGATCCGCGAAGCGCCGGCCCGGTGGAGCCTCGGTCGACCAGACAAAGCTCGGCGCGGGAAACGCGAACTCCTTCGAGTCTCCGTCCGGGAGGCACTCCGCGCTCAGGCAGCGCAGCCGGAGCGTGTAGAGCACGGTCGTCAGGCCGCCGGCACTCTCGACCGCTCGGGTCGGCGTGCCGACGATCTCGTACGGGTCGAAGGCACCAACGGGACCCGAGCCGTCGCGGCCGAGGCCGGCGCCGCGGCCGCCGGTCGCGACGATCGTGTCGCGCTCGAGCTTCTCGCTCGAGACGACGAGCTCGAGGCGCGCGACGACGGTCTCGCCAAAGCGGTGGGTGCGCGGTTGCAGGTTCGCGCGGACGGTCGATCTCACGGCAAGCTCACGGGCGCTCGGCGCTACCTCACCGCTCTGGGCGAGCGCCACGAGCAGCGCGAGGCAGAGGAGCGTGCCCCCGACGATCACGACGCCGAGTGCGCGCCTGGATGTCATCACGCGTCCCTCACCATGCGCGGCCGCGTGCCAGCGAGCGCTGCTCGTGCCAATCGAGGAATGCGCCGAGCACGTCGTCGCGCTCGGCAGACGAGACCCGCACGGGCGCCAGGTCGCGGTCCTCGAGCTCCGCCAGGAGTCGCGCGAGCCGCTCCTGGTTCGCCGTCCGCCGGGCCGCCACCTCCGAGCGCGAGAGACGCACGTATTCGACTCGCCCCCGCCCCGGGGTCGAGAGCGGGACGACAACCGAGTGAACGTCCGGGAAGCCCTGCTCCCACGTCGGATCCTGGACGACCACGGGAACGAGCTCCCAGTGGCGGACCTGCGCCTGCGACCACGCCTCCGGCGAGGGCGGGCTGAGGAAGTCCGAGACGAGGAAGACGAAGCTGCCCGCCGGCAGATCACGTCGGAGCTCGCCGAGGCGGGAAAGCGAGCCCGCGAGCGAGCCTGCCGGCGCGTCGAACGGCGCCGTCCGCAGCCGCTCGAGGACGTCGTGGCCGTCGGTCTGGCCGCGCGGCGGCCGCCAGAAGCCGTGACCGTCCTCGGCGCTCGCGCCGTCGAGGTACCCGAGCAGCCCGTGGGCCGCCCGCGTGCTCGCAGAGACGAGGCGGACGACTGCCTCGACGGCGGCAGGCTTGCAGAGCCACGGCGAGTCGAGCGGATAGAGGCCCATCTCAGGACGGCGATCGACCACGAGAACGACCCGCGGTGCCTCCTCGGCGCTCCGCTCGAGCACGACGAACTCGTCGGCGTCACGAGCGGTCGCGAGGCGCGCCGACATCTTCCAGTCGATCGACTGCACCGGGTCGCCCCGCTCGTACGGTCGCGAGCCGGCGATGTCGAACCCTCGGCCGTGACGGGAGCTCTCGACCGCTCCGAACGCGAGCCCGACCAGCCGCTGACGGGGAACCAGCGGGAAGACACCCTGTTCGACCATCAGCGGTCTTCGGGGGCGGCGCGGGCGAGCTCGGCCCGGGGTGGCGGGACACGCTCGAGGAGCTCTGCGAAGAACCCTGCGAGGGCAACCTTCGGCCCCAGGCGGCGCGCCCCCGCCAGGAACGATGGCGCGAACACGATCCGATGACCGAGCACGGGAAGGAGCAGTGCTTCCACGTCCGTGGGGACGACGAACGAGCGACCGCCGAGAAGCGCGCGACCGCGCACACCCCGCTCGAGGGCGAGCGTTCCGCGCACGGACGCTCCGACCAGGACACCGGGAGCGACACGGGTCGCGTCGACGAGATCGACGATCCAGCGTTGGATCAGCGCGTCGCAGTAGACGTCCTTCACGGCGCGCTGCAGGCGGCGCACGTCCTCGACGTCGAGCACCGAGCGGAGGCTGTCGAGGGGGTGCTCATACCGCTGGTCACGCAGGATCCGGAGCTCGTTCTCGGCGCCCGGGTAGCCGAGCGAGGCCTTGAGAAAGAAGCGGTCGACCTGCGCCTCGGGGAGCGGGAACGTGCCCTCGTGCTCGATCGGGTTCTCCGTGGCGAGGACCAGGAACGGATCGGGCAGCGGTCGCGTGACGCCGTCAACGGTCACCTGGCGCTCTGCCATCGCCTCGAGGAGCGCGGCCTGCGTCTTCGGCGTGGCGCGGTTGATCTCGTCGACGAGGACGACGTTGGCGAAGATCGGGCCGGGGCGGAACTCGAAGTCGCGCTGCTTCTGATCGAAGACGGCGAGCCCGGTCACATCGGTCGGCATCAGGTCGGGGGTGCACTGCACCCGTGCCAGCTCGGTGTCCTCGACCGTCGCCGCAATCGCGCGCGCGAGGACGGTCTTCGCGGTTCCGGGGACGTCCTCGAGGAGCACATGGCCCTCGCACGCGAGCGCTGTGAGCACGAGCGTGATCTCCGGTCGCTTGCCGTGGATCACGGTCTCGACGTTGTCGAGGAAGCGCGTCGCGATTCCGGTCGCGTCCGCAAGACGGGAGGGGATCTCCCGTACCGCCTCGGTCAACGCGATCCCCGCCGCACGCACGCCGCATGGTAGATGCACAGAGAGCGGATCCGGCGCGCCGGAGCACGCGACGACGCGGGTCTCCGACGTCTCGGGATGACGAGCTCAGCTGTCGAGCCTCTCGTCCTCGAGGTCGAGATCGCGCGAGACGCTGAGCCATACGTCGTTACCGATCAGGCCGGTCCGGCGAAGCTCGAGCACCGCCGCGCCTCGGCGTCGAGCAGCTCGCGGCGGAGGCGCTGGAAGTCCTGCGAACGGCCCTCGATTCCGTCCTCGTCGTCGCCGAACCGCGCGCGACACGATCGCCCCGAGGACGAACGCGGCGGGCCAGGTGAGCCCGTCAACGACGGCGTGCGTGACCACGGCGACGACGACCGTCGTCATCACTACGAGCCCGATCGCGAGGAGCCCGATCGGGCGGACGTTGGCGCGGAGATCGCGGAGCGAGGTGAAGAACGCGGCCCCGTAGAGGAGCGGCGGCAGGACGCCGAAGAAGACGAGCTCCGGCTCGAGCTCGAAGTCGGGCATGCCCGGCACGAGCCCGATCGCGAGGCCGCCGACGACGAGCAGGATCGGATACGGGATCCGCACGGTGGGGGCAAGCGCGAGGAGCGTCGCGACGACGACCAGGAGGCCGAGCGCGACGAGTCCGGCTTGGCGGACCGAGGGCGAGATGTATCTCGCCCCTGGTTCGGGTAGCCGGGTGGGCATCCTCGAGGGAGGCGGACCAGCTGAGCTTCGTGAGACGGCGACCGGCCTCGGAGGTTTGAGCCCGTCGCCACCGTGGGAGAACCTTCCCATGCACAACGTCATCCCCGATCCGCCGGCACCCGTGCCCTCGCCGGTGCCACCGCCGCAACCGATGCCGGATCCCGTGCCGCCCCCCGACCCAATGCCGTCGCCGGATCCGATGCCCCCGCCGCCCGCACCGCCCCTCTGAGCGCCCCGGCGCTCACCGAGCCGAGCGGCCTGACGCCGAGAGAGGAACGCGAGCGCCCGCTCGGGGCCTACGCCTTCCTGACGGTAGTGTTCACGACCGGTTTCGGCATTCCGCTCGTTCTCGCGGAGCGCCGCGGCTCTCTACCCGAGCGGGTCGCAGCGGCCGATCTCACGCTGCTCGCCGTTGGTACGTTCAAGCTCAGCCGGATGCTCACACGGGATGCCGTCACGGGATTCGTGCGGGCGCCATTCGTCGACTTCGAGGGGATGGAGAGCGTGACGACCCCGATGGAGAAACCACGCGGCCGCGGACTGCGGCGGGCCGTTGGACAGCTGCTCCTCTGCCCGGGTTGCGTCGGTGCATGGACGGCGGCCTCGTTGACAGCCGCTCTGCTCGGCGCGCCGCGGCCCACGCGGGTCGTCTGCGCAGCGCTGACGGCGTTCGCTGGCTCGGACTTCCTGCAGGCCGCTCACGGACGCATCACGAGGGCCTGACGCGCGCGCGCCACCGTCTACCCTCGCGACGGATCTCGACCCCGCCACCGCTCCCACGGCCCTGCGACAAGAGCCCTATATCTCCCGAGGCTCGCATGCCCGCTCGTGCGAGGATGCAAGCCCGTGACGACCGAACACCGCCGCGGCGACGCGGCCCCTGCAGAGCGACATCGCCGGGACAGCGAGGCGGATACGCGCGCGCTTCTCGTGCTCGCGGGAGAGCTCTCCGCGGCAGCGACCGAGAGCGAGGTCGCGCGGGCGCTCGTCGGCCGGCTGGCTCCTCTGCTTGGTGCTGTGGGGGGCGCGCTCGGTCTCGTGCACGACGACGAGCTCGTGATCGTCGACGCGGGAGGCGTCCCGGAGGCGACGCTGGTTGCGAACCTCCGCTTACCGCTCTCCGCGCGCGCGCCGATCACGCGCGCCGCGGCGACCGGCGAGCCCGTCTACGCGCAGACGAAAGAGGAGTTCCGGCGCGATTTCCCGGACGGAGCCGGATTGGCGGAGTACGCGGAGGGCGCGCTCGCGGTTCCCCTGGTTGCCGGGGACCGGATCGTCGGCGCCATCGGCTTCCCGTTCGACGTCCCCGATCGCATCCACTCCGACGTCGTCGCGCTCGCCCTGCTCGCGGCCGCCCTCGGGGGGCAGGCTCTCGAGCGGGCGCAACTCTACGATCGCGAGCGCTCGCTGCGCACGGGCCTCGATCGGATCGCCCGGCTCCCACCACGCTTCGCCGGCAGGTCGAGCGATGAGATCCTGAGCTCTCTCTGTCGTGAGGCGCGGATGGCGCTCGACGCCGACACCGCACTCCTCTGGCGTCTCGACGGGTCCGAGCTCACCCTCGAGCATTGTGATCCACCCGACGAGATGAGCATCGGGCTGCGGGTCGCGCGTGGCACGATCGCCGCACTGGAGCAGTCGCTCGAGCACCTGGCGCCATCGTTCACCGAGGTCTCCGCCGATGAGCGAGAGTCGGCCGCCGGAGCATCGCCGCTACCCGCGGGCAAGCTCGCTCTGCACCTTCCCGTCGTCTCGGCGGGCGCCGCAGGAGGTGTCCTGACGCTCGTCTTCGAACGCGAGCTCAGCTCCTCGCGTCAGGAGGCGCTCGTGCTCGCCCGCCGCCTCGCAGATCACGCGCAGCTCGCCCTGGAGCACGGCGCGCGCGAACATGCACAGGCGGCGGCCGACCGAAGCGCGCTCGAGACACGCCGGCTCCTCGACGTCACGACGGCGCTGGCCGCTGCGACGACGCCCGAGCTCGTCGGGGCGGCTGCGCTCGAAGCGGCGGCAACGACGCTCGGTGCGGCGGCCGGCGTCCTTGTGAGGCGCGACGGCGACGACCTCGTCGTTGTCGCCACCTCGGGGTTCACCGAAGACGAGGTAGAGGCGTGGCAGCGCTTCCCGGCGACCGCGGACGTCCCGATCGCGTCGGCCGTCCAACGCAGCGAGATCGTGGTCTTCGAGTCGCGCGACGACCTCGCGCGCGCCCATCCCGCACTTGCCGAGAGGACGCGGCACGGTGCCTGGCTCGCACTTCCCCTGACCGCGGGTGGCCAGGTGCACGGCGCCCTCGGCCTGACGTTCGCCCAGTCGCGACCCTTCGGCGACGCCGATCTCGCCTACATCGCGTCGCTCGCGCGGCAGGCGGCGCAGGCACTCGACCGCACGATCCTCTTCGACGAGGAGCGTCGAGCGCGCGAACGCGCAGAGCGCCTCGCGTCGGACCTCGCGCGCCTGCACGCGTTCGCGGTGTCACTGGGCGCGGCGACGTCGACCTCCGAGGTGGGCACGCTGGTCTGCGAGCAGGTGAAGGCGATGCTGGGAGCGTCGGCGTGCGCGGTCTACGTGCCGAACGGCACCGAGCTCATGGAGCTTCTTCACGGCGCGAGTGACGACGAAGAATCGGACGGAAAGCCGTACTGGCCCGAGACGCTCGAGATCGCGCTGCATCCCTTGGAGAGCCTCTGGCTGGAGCGGGACGAGGACTGGGTCGAGAACGACCGCTACGAAAGCCTTCGCGCCCACGGCGCACCCGCCGCGGTCCTCCCACTCGCGGTCACCGGACGGCCGACGGGCACGCTCGTCGCCTGGTTTCCGGAGGACTCCTACCCGCAGGAGAGCGCCCGGCGGCTGCTCGAGACGATGGTCCGCCAGGCGACCCAGCCGCTCGATCGCCTCCGGTTGCTGGAGAGCGAGCGGCAGGCGCGCCTCGAGGCCCAGATCTCTGCGCTTCGCACACGCACGCTCCGCGAGGTCGCGGACCTCCTGAACGTCGCGGTGACTCCCGCCGATGTCGCGGAGGTGCTCGTCTCGGTTCTCCAGAGCCCACTGGCGGCGGACGGGGTCGAGGTGTTCTCGATCGACGAGGCGGAGGAGCGAGCAGAGCTCCTCGCCTCGAGCAAACCCGCGGGCGACCGAACCATCCCGCTCGACGCGCTCGGGCTCTACGGGGGCCGAGCCGGCAGTGAGCCGGCAGAGCCCGAGGGTCGCACGTCGATCTCCGTGCCTCTGCCTTCGGGCATCCGGACTCCGGGCGCTGTACGGCTCACGTATGACGCGCCAATCGTGCTCGACGAGGAGAGCGAGGCGATGATCCAGGCGATCGCGCGCCAGGCCGGGCCTGCGATCGACCGGAGCCGCCTCTACGAGAACGAGCTCCTCGCCCGCACCCGCACGGAGTTGCTCCAACGCCTGACGGCCGCGTTCTCGGTCGCTCTGACACTCGACGAGGTGGCGAACACCTTTGTCTCCGACACGTTCCGCGCGCTCGAGGCCGACGGGCTGTACCTGGGCGCGGTTGACAGCGAAGGCCGCGCGCTTCGAACGCTCGCCTGGCACGGCTATCCCGAGACGGTCGAGGACCTTCTCAGCTCCGGCCTCCCCGCGCCCGGGCCGACCGCAGCCACGGTCGCGTCGGGGACTCCGTCCTACTACACCCGGATCGAGGAGCTGTGGCCCGACCATCCGAGCTTCGCCTCGGCGTTCGACCAACTCGGCCAGCAGCGCTTCGCGTTCCTGCCCGTACGCTCGGGCAGCACGACCCTCGGGGTCGCCCTCGTCACGTGGAGCGAGCCGTTCCGGTTCGACGAAGACCTGCGCGCGTTTCTCGAGGCCGTCGCGGCGCAGTGCGGCCTCGCGCTCGACCGGGCCGCCCGCTACGAGGCCGAGCGCTCGGTGGCGGAGACCCTGCAGCGCGCCGTCCTCCCCGAGTCCATTCCGATCATGGAGGGTGCGCGGGTCGCGGCGCGCTACCTGCCGGGCACGTCGGCGCTCGACGTCGGTGGCGACTGGTACGACACGCTGACCCTGTCGGACGGCCGCCTCGGCTTCGTCGTCGGAGACGTCGTGGGCAAGGGCCTTCGGGCGGCTGCCACGATGGCGCAGCTCCGAAACGGGCTCCGAGCGCTGATGCTCGACGACGCCGATGTCGCCCGGACGATGTCGAAGCTGAACCGGCTGCTCGAGGGGATGAGCGAGACGCCGTTCGCCACCGTCGCGTTCCTCGCCGTCGAGCCGTCGACCGCCAAGACCTGCCTCGTCTCGGCCGGGCACCTGCCGCCGCTCGTGATCGCGCCCGACGGGAGCGCGAGGTACCTCGAGGAAGGCCGCAACCTGCCGCTCGGCGTCGACCCGGAGCTCGAGTACCACGCGGCTCTCGCCGACGTGGATCCCGGATCCTTCGTCGTGCTCTACACCGACGGGCTCGTCGAGCGGGCAGACGAGTCCATCGACGACGGGCTCGCCCGGCTCGCGTCCGTGACGCCGCCGTCTCCCCGTGACCCGGAGCTCTTCGCGGATGCGATCCTTTCGCAGCTCCTCGGTGACCGCCCGCTCGCCGACGACATCGCACTGCTCGTTATCGAGCTGACCGGCACCACCGCCCGCCCGCTGGACATCACCCTCCCCGCCGAGCGTGGGTCGCTCGACCGCATGCGAGCCGAGCTCGCCGACTGGCTCGACGATGCGCACGTCCCCGATGCCGAGGCCAAGGACGTCCTTCTCGCCGTGTGGGAGGCGGCGGCGAACGGCATCGAGCACGCGCGGGACGACGAGACCGGCACGATCGGCATCGTCGCCGCCATCGTCGGTGGCCGCGTCCGCGTGGAGGTCACCGACACCGGCCGCTGGAAGGATGCGGTTCCACGCGAGAATCGTGGGCTCGGGCTCAGGATGATCCGGGCCGTGATGACAGACGTCGAGATCACGCGCACCCCTGTCGGCACCCGCGTCGAGATGGAACGATCCGTGTCGATGCGCGCGGCCGGGGACGGAGGTGACGATGCAGACGCGGTCGACGACAGCTGACGGGCTGACCGTCGTCACGCTCGAGGGCGAGCTCGACAAGCTGACGAGCGACGTCGCGCGGTCGGAACTCGATCGCGTGCTCGGCGCGGAGCGTCTCCTCGTCGATCTCTCCGCGGTGACCTTTCTCGACAGCGCCGGCTTGCACGTCCTGTTCCGGGTCGCACGGGCGGTCACGAAGGCCGGCGGCCGGCTCGGTGTCGTCGTGCCGCCGGAGAGTCCGCTGCGTCGGGCGGTCGAGATCACACATATCGCCGGCGCCGCGTTGGTCTGCGACTCTCTCGAGGCGGGGGCCAGCGCGCTGCACGGCGTATCCGCGACGGAGGGCTCGGGTACGGGCGTGGCTGCGAGGCCACGACCCGCCAGGAGGTGAGACATGCCCCGCGCGGTGTGAAGACGGGCAGCAAGCGGGCCCGCAGACGAGCACGTGAAGGAGTCGCTGGAGGAGCAGGGACGCTCGGAGAAGCGGAGGATCGCGGCGCGGACGATCAACAAGGAGCGTGCGCGTCATGGCGAGGCGCAGGAATCGTCCGCCTCTCCCGCGAGGACGTCTCGTCCGGTCGCCGGGGAGGGCTCCGCTCGGGAAGCACTGGTCCGCGTGGCCGGACCCGCGACCAGCTCTACGAGGTTTTGCGCCGCACTCAGCGCGGTACACACTCGGGAACGGCGAGAGCAGGAGAGACACAGATGAGCGGAGCCGAGGCGACCGAGTTCAGTGTCGAGACGATCGGAAGCGCACATGGGGCACCTGTTCTCGCGGTGCACGGGCAGGCCGACCTCCACACGGCGCCGGAGTTGCGAGCCGCGATTACGAACGCGATCGATGGTGGCGCCAAGGGCATGGTCGTGGACCTCTCCGAAGCGACCTTCATCGACTCGATGACGCTCGGCGTGCTCCTCGGTGCGGTGAAGCGCCTCCGCCCCACGGGCGGCAAGGTCGGCATCGTCTGCGTCGACCCGCACATCAGGCGTATCTTCGAGATCACTTTGCTCGACCGCGTGTTCTCGATTCACACCGATCGCGCCGGCGCCCTTGCCGTTGCGGACGGGAGCGCGTGAGCCCCTCCTCGCCGGTCACTGCCGACCGCACGGAAGTCGAGTTTCCCGCAAGCGCAGGGTTTCGCCACGTCGGCATGCTCGTGCTCGGCGGCGTGGCGTCGCGGTTCGAGCTCCCGCTCGACCGGGTCGACGACCTGCTGCTCGCCGTCGAGAGCGTGCTCCTCCAGGAGACGCCTGCCTCGACGATCCGGCTGGAGGCCAAGGCAGCCCCCACGGGTCTTCGGGTCGTGCTCGGATCCTTCTCCGCGGCGACACTCGCGGATCCCTCGCTTCGCCGCGTGCTCGATCGGCTCGTCGACGAGATCGTCGACCGACCGGGAGGGGACGAGACGGCGATCGAGCTCTTCGTCGCAGCGGCATACCGCGACGGGGCATGACCAGGGTGACGCAGGACGTCGACTTCGTCGCCCTGATCGAGGCGTACCGGGCTGGTGACGATGGTGCCCGCGAGCAGCTCGTCCAGCGGTACATGCCACTCGTGAAGAGCCTCGCGGCGCGGTACTCGAACCGCGGCGAGCCTCAGGAGGATCTCGTGCAGGTCGGCTCGATCGGCCTCCTGCTCTCGATCGAGCGGTTTGACACCGAGCGGCAGGTGCAATTCACGACGTACGCCGTGCCCACGATCGTCGGTGAGATCCAGCGACACTTCCGCGACCGCGCGTGGGCGCTCCACGTCCCCCGCCGGATGAAGGAGCTCAGCGTGCGCCTCTCCCGGACGGTGCAGTCACAGACCGCCGAGCTCGGTCGGGCACCGACAATCGCCGAGCTCGCCAAAGCCACGGGCGCCGACGAGGACGACGTCATCGAGGCGCTGCAGACGGCGGAGGCTTACTCGACACGGTCGCTCTCGCAGCCCCTCGGTCACGGCGGCACAGACGACGAGACGATGCAGGACGTCCTCGGTCACGACGACCGCGGGTTCGCGGAGGTCGAGGACACCGTGCTCGTCGAGGCGGGCCTCGACGCGCTCGACGAGCGCGAGCGCCGCATCGTCGAGCTCCGTTTCTTCGACGGTCTGACGCAGTCGGAGATCGCGGCCCACATCGGGATCTCCCAGATGCACGTCTCGCGGCTGCTCCGCCGCGCCCTCGTAACCATGCGTGGCCGGCTCGAGGAGAGCATGAGCGAGGAGACCTCGTGAGCGTCGATCGCCCCGGCTCACTCCTGTGGGGGAAACCGGGTTTTCCGCAGGGACCCCGTTCTTCTGGAGACGGTGGGGAACCTCCCGGCTCCCCACACCAGCGAGGGTTGGCGCATGGGTGAGCATGTCGTGCAGCTCGTCATCCCGGCTCGCTCGGAGTACCTCCTCCTGGTACGCCTCGCGCTCGCAGGGATCGCGCGCGGCGTGCCGATCGACGACGAGGCGCTCTCCGACCTCAAGCTCGCTGTCACCGAGGCCTGCGGCAACGCCGTTGCCCACGCCTACGGCGGCGACGCGGGCACGGTCGAGGTGCGGTACGTCGTCACGCGCGACTCCATCTCGATCGAGGTGCGCGACGAGGGCGACCGCGAGACACCCATAGTCCCTACAGCGATGCCCCGAATCGATGGCGGTGCGCCCCCCGAGAGCGGCATGGGCCTCGCGATCATCCAGGCGATCGTGGACGAGCTCGAGATCGAGGCGCGCGACGGCGCCGGCACCGTCGTCCGCATGCGCAAGAACCTGTAGCGCTCCGGCTACCGAACGACGACGAGGTCGCCCGGCTCGAGGAGGCGGGCCATCCGGAGGATGTCCTCGTTGCGCACTCGGATGCAACCGTGGGAGACACGTCCGGGGAGGATTCCCGGCTTGTTCGTACCGTGGATCCCGACGAACCCTCCGGCGGGCCAATCGGTGAGGACGGCTGACCGGGCACTCAACCCGAAGGCGATCGGACCGTACGCGGGACTCGCGAACTTCGTCAGCTCGTTGCGGACGAAGAAGGTGCCCGCCGGTGTCGGCCACTGTCGACGACCGATCCCGATCCGTGCGGTCTGCACGCGCGTCCGTCCGCGATAGAGGCTTGCCGTGAGAGCCGCCCGATCGATCACGAGCCGTGTCGTCGTCCGCTGATAGCCGCCGACGTCCGAGCGTTCGACCCAACCGGTTGTCCCGTTCGGCAGCACCGGCAGGCTCACACGCAGCCAGAG
>JACDBY010000009.1 GCA_013694685.1 Actinomycetota bacterium | reverse complement strand
GCGCTCGGGATCGTGGCGGCGCAGGCCCTCGGCCTGACCCCGGTCGTCCTCGCTCTGACCGGAGTCCTGTTCGTGCTCGTGGCGCTCTCCTACGCGGAAGGAACGGCCGCGATGCCGGAGACGGGCGGTGCGGAGACGTTCACGCGGCGCGCCTTCAACGATCTCGTCGGGTTCGTCACCGGGTGGGCGCTCTTCCTCGACTACCTGATCGTGATCGCTCTCTCGGCGCTCTTCGTCCCCCACTACGTCGGGGCTGCGCTCGCGATCGAGGAGCTCCGGGACTCGCCGTGGGACGTGATCGCCGGTGTGCTCGTGATCGCCGCGGTGGGCGTCGTCCGGCTCACGCGTCGCCCGCGGCTGCACGGGCCGGCGCTCGGCGTCGCGCTCCTCGATCTGGCTGTGCAGGGGCTCATCGTCGTGCTCGGCCTCGCGCTCCTGCTCTCACCCGGGACGCTCGGCGACGGCCTTGGTCTCGCACCGGGCCAGGACTGGGTCGACGATCTCCTCTTCGCCGTCCCGCTCGGCTTCCTCGCCTACACGGGGCTCGAGACGGTCGCGAACCTCGCCGAGGAGGCGCGCGAGCCGGGACGGACGTTGCCGCGCTCGCTCTTCTCGGCGATCGGCCTCGTCGTCCTGCTGACGGTGCTCGTCGCAGCTGTCGGCGTCTCCGCATTTCCGGCCGCGGGTGGCGGATCCGAGCTCGGCTCGAGGTGGCTCGAGGCACCGCTCGTCGGGATCGTGACCGCCTTCGATGGCGAGCTTCCCGCCGCGCTCGTCGACGTGCTCCGGGTCGTGGTCGGGCTCTCGGCCGCGCTCATCCTCCTGATGGCCGTCACGACGTCGATCTCCGGCAGCGCCCGGCTCGCGTTCTCGATGGGGTCGCACGGGATGCTCCCGCGTGAGCTTGGCCGCCTCGAGCGGCGCACGCTCGTCTCGCGCGAGGCGATCGCCGCCATCGTCGCGATCGCGATCGCGATCCTTGTCCTCTCCGCGTTCGTCGGGGACGAGACGACCTTCCTCGCCAGCATCTACTCGTTCGGCGTCCTGCTCGCGTTCACCCTCGCCCAGCTCGCCGTGTTGAGGCTCCGCTACCGCGAGCCCGAGCTCGCGCGGCCCTTCCGTGCGGGCCCCGACGTCCGTCTCGGCGGAGTGTCGCTCCCGCTTCCCGCGCTCGTCGGGGCACCGCTCACCGCGGCCGTCCTGGTTCTCGCGCTCGTCACGCACCACGGCGCCCTCGTCGCCGGTCCGGTCTGGCTCGCGCTCGGGCTCGGCGTCTACGGGATCACGCGCTGGCGGCACCGTCGCGGGATGCTGGAGGGCATTGGCCCGCGCGCTGCGCCGACGGCATCGAGGGTCTCGCGCGTGCTCGTCCCGATGAAGCTCGGAGCGATCGGCGAGGAGATGGTCGCGACCGCGATCGCGCTTGCGAAGGAGCAGGGCGCCGCCGTGGATGCGATCACTGTGGTCAAGGTGCCGCGCGAGCGGCCCCTCGAGGCGCCGCTGCCCGACGATGTCCAGGCGCGGGCGGACGAGTCGGTCGCCGAGGCGCGTGCCCTCGGCGAGGAGAACGGCGTCGAGGTGAACGCCGAGACGGTGGTGGCCCGCTCGATCGGTCACGCGATCGTCGACGAGGCGGTGCGCCGTGGGGCCGATCTGATCGTCGTCGGCTCGTCGCCGCGCTGGAGGCGTCAGTCGCGGTTCTTCTCCCCGACGGTCGACCATGTGCTCAAGCACGCGCCCTGCGAGGTGCTCGTCGTCGCGTTCCCATCGGGGTCTGTTCCCGGAGGGGACTGACCCGTCGACCGGCGGGGTTGGGCTCGAGTTCGCGTGTCGCGCGGGGACAGGCACCTGCGGGCCAGTCCCCGGTTGACCACGACCGGCTAACCTCAATCCGTGAAGGTGGTTGTCGTCGGCTGCGGACGCGTGGGCTCCTCCGTGGCGAAGGATCTCGCCGCCGAGGGGTGGGACGTGACGTGCGTCGACGAGGACGAGGACGCGCTCGCACGCCTCGGCGAGTGGCGCGGCGGCTTCGTCCGCGGTCACGGCATGGACGTCGACGTGCTCGAGCGGGCGGGCGTAGCCTCTGCCGACGCCGCGGTCGTCGCGACGGACGGCGACAACTCGAACATCGTCATTGGACAGGTCCTACAGCGCCGTTACGGACTCTCGTGCGTCGTCGCCCGCATCCTCGACCCGAAGCGTGCCGCGTTCTTCGGGACGCGAGGTCTCCGGACCGTCTGTCCGACCCAGACGGCGATCGCGACGCTCTCGGACGTCGTGCGCTCGTGCAGCGCAGCCCCGGTCGGAGAGACCGGCTAGTTACCGATGTACGCGATCGTCGCAGGCGGCGGGAAGGTGGGCGCAAACGTGACGCGCTCCCTCCTCGGCATGGGTCACGAGGTGACGCTTGTCGAGCAGCGTCGCGACCGGTTCGAGCAGCTCGAGGCCGAGTTGGGTCCGACCGCGCTGCTCGGGGACGCGACCGAGATCCACATCCTCGAGCGGGCGGGGATCGCGCGACCACCGGAGATCATCCTCGCCGTGACGGGCGACGACGAGGACAACATCGTGATCTCGCAGATCGCGAAGGAGGGATACGG
>JACDBY010000465.1 GCA_013694685.1 Actinomycetota bacterium | reverse complement strand
TACTACTACCACCGTCCGGAGGGAGAGACCCCCCTCGCGGAGACGCTCGGCGTCCTGCAGGAGCTCGTCGACGAGGGCACCGTGCGCTTCATCGGTCTCTCGAACGTGACCGCGACGGAGCTAGAGGCAGCGGTCGCCACCGGCACGACCGTCGTCGCCGTCCAGAATCGCTACAGCCTCCTTCACCGTGACGACGATGCCGACGTCCTGCCGTTCTGCCGGGAGCACGTGATCGGATACGTTCCGTACTTCCCGCTCGAGAGCGGGCTCCTCACCGGCAAGTACCGCCGCGGTGAGCCCGGCCCGGACGGAGCCCGCCTGACCGGGCGGCTCGACAGGCTCACCGACGAGCTGCTCGAACGAGTCGAGACGCTGGAGGCCGTGGCGCAGAGGCAGGGGCGCAGCCTCCTCGAGCTCGCGATCGGAGGACTCGCGTCGATTCCCGGGATCGCGTCGGTGATCGCCGGTGCGACGCGACCCGAGCAGGCGCGGGCGAACGCCGAGGCGGGCAGCTGGCATGCGACCGGCGACGAGCTCGACGCGATCACCCAGGCCGTCGGCTAGCGCCGAGACGCGTACCTACGTACCAGGCTCGCCCGGTGTCTGCCGCTGCGCGAGCCGATCGCGCAGCGTCGTCGCGAGCGACTGCGACGAGCGTTGTTCCGCCGCCTGCGTCGCCGCCGCGCGGGCGTTCCAGACGTCGATCTTCAGCCGGTCGACCTCCTCGACGAGCATGAGGATGGCCTTCCCGGCTGCTCGCAGCTCGTCGCGGGGGGAGGACGAGAGCCCCGCGCCCCAGCTGCGGAGCAGCTCGAGACGTTCCTCATCGAGCCGCTCGACCATCAGCGGAGCCTATGCGACCGCCGGCGCGGACGTGCACGGCCGGAAGTCCAGGTCCGCCCAGTCCCTACGTCCCGCTCTGTGGCGCGGGTGAGCGGCCTTCGACCGCCGACGCGGATTCCTCTCGAGGTCCTCTCGCCGGCTCTGCTAGAAGCCGAGCGGCTCGAGCGAGCGCTCGGCAGCGCACTCCGCGGCCCACGCCTCGCACACGTCCCGCAATGCCTCTGCGGTCGACGCGGGCGCGTCGGTCTCGACCACGACCTGGTGCACGATCGTCTCGCTGACGGCGCTCACGTCGTGCGTCCGGATTGCATGCACCCGGACGTCGTCGACCGTTGCGAGCAGCCGGCGGGCGAGCCTGTCGACCTCCGCGAGCGTCGCCTCGCGACCCGAGAGCGGCCCGAAGTTGACCACGATCTCGATCTCGCCGTCGCTCTCCGAGCGCACGAATGCGGTCGTCAGATCCACGAGCCGGACCATAGCCGCGCCCGAGCGGTCCCCACGGCCTCGAACGAGGGAGCCGGTCACCCGCTGCCTGCGGCACGGCCGATGAGTCCGCCGCGGGAATCCGGTCTTCCCTCCGGACAGGCACGGATTCGAGGCGAAGGAGAGGCGAGACCATGGGCAAGGTGATCGCAGGGATCACGACATCGGTCGACGGCTACGTCACAGGCCCCGACGACGGCCCCGGCAAGGGTTTGGGCGAGGGGGGCGAGCGGCTGCACTACTGGGTCTTCGGTGGTCACTGGACGTACGACGCGCTGCCCGAAGGCCATGCCACCGGTGAGGACAGGGAATGGCTGGACGAGGCGATGCGTGGCCTTGGCGCGGTCGTCGGTGGCCGCGGGACGTACGAGGCCGCGGAGCGGTGGGGCGATACGAACCCGTGGGGGCTGCCCTTCTTCATCGTCACCCACCGCCCGGAGGATCAGCCCGAAGGAGACGTATTCCGCTTCGTCGACGGCCTCGAGAACGCCATCGCGGCGGCGCAGGAGGCCGCAGGCGAGAAGCACGTGCACGTCATGGGCGGAGCCGACGTCATCCGTCAGGCGCTCGAGGCGCAGCTCGTCGACGAGCTCGCGATCATCATCGCGCCGGTCGTGCTCGGTGGCGGCAAGCGGCTCTTCGAGGGGTTCGACAAGACGATCGAGCTCGAGCACCTCGGTGTCCGCCAATCGCCGTTTGCGACCTTCATCGAGTACCGCGTGGTGCGCTGAGCCGCCAGGGCGTCGTGCGGCGCTGCGACGGGTCGCCGCTTCGGCGTGGTTCACTCGTCGAACGGTGACGGCCTTGGGGATCCAGCAGCGGGCCACCCGCGACGGGCGGTCGGCGATCCTCCTCGCCGCGCTCGCCTGGTCGACGGCGGGCCTGGCTCAACGCGGTCTCGATGCGACCGCGGCGACCCAGGTCGCGGGTCGTGCGATCTTCGCGGGACTGGCGCTCCTCCTCGTCGTCGTGCTGATGGAGCGGAGGCGGACCGTCGCCGCCTTTCGCACGATGGGGCTGTGGGGGATCGCGATGGCCGTCTTCCTCGCGATCTCGTCGGGAACGTTCCTCCTCGCGCTCAACTATGCGACGGTCGCCAACGTCCTCTTCATGCAGGCGGCGGCGCCGATGCTCGCAGCCCTCCTGGGGTGGGCGCTTCTCTCCGAGAGGGTCGACGGGCGAACCTGGGGAGCGCTCGTCCTCGCGACCGCCGGCGTCGCGCTCATGGCTGCGGGCTCGTTCGAGGCAGGCTATCTGGCGGTTGCCCTCCCGCTCGTGATGACTGCCTCCTTCGCCGCGGTGATCGTCATCGCGCGGCACCGCCGCGAAGTCTCGATGATGCCCGCCACGTGCGCGTCGCAGGTACTCGTCGTGCTGGCGTTCGCGCCGTTCGTCTCGGTCGGTACGGCGACGGGCAGCGACTGGGCGATCCTCGCCGCGCTCGGGGTGGGCCAGATGGGATTGGGTCTCGCGCTCCTGACGAGGGGCGCGCGGCTGATTCCTCCGGCCGAAGTTGCGGTGATCTCGCTGCTCGAGATCGTCCTCGGGCCGCTCTGGGTCTGGCTCGCCTACCGCGAGCAGCCGACGGCGGCGACGCTCGTGGGCGGTGCAGTGGTCGTCGCCGCGGTCGTGCTGCAGGCGGGGGCGCCCGCCTCGTGGCGCATGGGGCGTGGCTCGTCGAACCGCTCTCCGACGCCGCCCGAGTCAGAAGCGCAACGTGCGCTCCCTGCTGAGGAAGAAGCCGCGGCCGCTCGCGTTCACGCATCGCAGACCGGTCGGCCGTGACGCGCACGAGAGGCCACGTCGACGCCAGGTGCGTCGAAGAGGACCGCGAGCGTACGTCGGCGCGCGCGAGAATGGTGTCGTGTCCCCACTCGACGAGGTCGCCTCCGGACTGTGGCGGTTCACGGTTCCCCGGAACGGCATGCCACCGTCTATGTCGGCGTACGTGCTGCGTGCGGTGTGGACAATGAGGGGACCGCCAATTGCTCGGGGCTCTACTGGGCGCAAAATCTCGCGCGTCGTTTCAACGGCGTCAGCTTCTTCACTTCCGCCAGCCGCTGTTGTTGCTTTCTAAGGCGACAACACTCAAGAGGATCGAGCGAGCCAGGGA
>JACDBY010000409.1 GCA_013694685.1 Actinomycetota bacterium | reverse complement strand
CCGCGAGCAGGAAGACGAGCGCGACCTGTGCGCTTGCCTCGTCGATTCCGCTCACGGTCGAGAGGCCCCGCCGACGGAAGACCGGTGCCGCGCGCGTCGAGGCCCCGGACTCGTCGATGCCGACCGCAGGCACCTGTGCGGCGGCGAAGCCTGCGTACAGGCCCGTCAGGAACTCCTGCGTCTCGCCTGCCTGCGGCGGAGCCGGCCGGGCTAGCACGACACCGTCCAACGCGATCGGAGACGAGCCGGACTGCTCCTCGACGAGCTCGGCCGCGACAAGCCCCAGCACCGGCTTCGGCCCGGAGCCGACGAGCTCGCGGGCGACCTCTCTGCCGAGCTGCTCGCGGTTGTCGGCCCCCGAGAGCGCTTGCGTGTCCGGGTTGGCGCCGAGCCTCCCGTCGACCGCCTCGGTCTCGAGCGGCACGCGCAGCGCCCGCAGCAGCGCCACGCGGCCACCCGCCTCGATCACGGCACGCCGCACCGTCTGCGCGACGCCCTGATCGACCGAGCCGACGAAGACGAGCGCGATCGATCGACCGTCGAGCCTGCCGCGGACGAGATCCGCGTACGAGGCGCGGACGAAGTCCTCGAACGCCTGGTCGCGCACGTCGGCGTCGGCCACGCGCGCCACGGCAGCGTCGCGCTCGAGGCGGAGCTCGTCGATCCTCGCCTGCAGGTTCTCCCGCTCGGCGTCGCTCACGAACCCGCGTCCCGAGAGACCGACCCCCACGAACATCCCGAGGACGAGGGCGACGAACACGGCTGCGAGAGAGGCGACGTGGTACCGCAGGTCGAACATCGGGACAATCGTAGGGGCCGGACCCGTCCGGCCCGCCAGCCCGATTCAACCGAGGGCCGGACAGATCCGGCCCCTACGGCAGGCCGAGCCCGTTTCCGATCGCCCGGCCGATGGGCTCGAGCACGTTTCGCAGCGCGGGTGAGGCGAGCACGGCCACGACGATCGCCACGATCCCTGTCGTGCCGAAGACGGCGAGCGGCCAGACGCCGACCCGTCGACTGACGAGCCGCGAGACACCCTTCGCGTCCACGAGCGACTCACCGACCTTGAGCCGCGTCACGAACGTCGAGGCCATGCCGTCGCGGTCGCGCTCCAGGAACTCGACGAGGTTGAAGTGGGTGCCGACGGCGACGATGAGGCGCGCACCCTTCTCGTGGGCGAGCTGGAGTGCGAGGTCCTCGCTGATGCCCGGGGCGGAAACGGTGTGGAAGGCGAGACCGAGGCGCCGGAGCCGCTCGGCTCCCGGTGCGCGTCCACCGGGATAGGCGTGGACGACGAGCTCTGCCTTCCCCCGCAGCGCGTCGTCCGAGACCGAGTCGAAGTCGCCGACGATCAGGTCCGCCCGTAGCCCCACGTCCCGCAAGGCATCTGCGCCCCCGTCGACCGCGACGAGCACCGGCCGGAACTCGCGCACATAGGGCCGTACCATTCGCAGGTCGGACTTGTATCCCGGGCCTCGCGCGACGACGAGCGCGTGCCGGTCGCGAAGGCGCGTCCGGAGCGGCGGCAACTCGATTCCGGCGGCGAGCGTGCCGGCCTCCTCGCGGAGATGGAGGAGGGTGTTCTCGGCAAACGCCTCGAGCGCGTGCGCAACGCGAGCCTGGTGCTCGGCGAGCGCCTGCTCGAGCGCGGGGGCGTCGAGCATGGTTCCCTCGGCGAGCACGCTTCCGTTCCGGCGGAGAACCGACCCGTCCAGCTGGACGACCTCGCCGTCAGAGATCTCGTCGAAGAGCGGCGCCCCGGGGGCATCGACGAGACGAACGCCCGCGCGCACGAGCTCGAGCGGCCCCGGATTCGGATAGCGCCCGGTGGACGAGTGCGAAACGTTGACGACGGCTCGGACGCCGCTCTCCACCAGCTCCTGCGCCGAGACGCGGTCGAGATCGGCGTGATCGACGATCGCGACGTCGTCGGGGCCAAGGCGCTTGACGAGATCCTTCGTGCGGCGCCCGAGCCGCGCGCGGCCGACGATCGTTCCGTTCATCGCGGTTCGGGCGCGGTGACCGAGCTCACGAACTCCTGGCCGCCGAGCATGCGCTCGAGCTCGTCACGGCGGTCGAGCTCGTCGAGCTCGGCGATCCGGGTGTGGGTCGGGTCGCCCGGCAGCTTCTCGACGCGGAGATGCTGGTCGGCGACGCTCGCGATCTGCGGGAGATGGGTGATGGTGATCACCTGCGCACGCTCGGCGAGCCGTCGCAGGACGCCTGCGACGCTGTGCGCGGTGACCCCCCCGACCCCGGCATCGATCTCGTCGAGGACGAGTGTCTCGCCACCCGCCACCGCCGCGAGCGCGAGAGCGATGCGCGAGAGCTCGCCCCCCGAGGCGGTGTCTGCCACCGGAGCCAGTGGCAGGCCGGCGTTGGGTCGCACGAGGAAGACAACCTCGTCCGTACCGCTCGGGCCGTGCTCGCGCTCTCGCAGCTCGACGTGGAACTCACCTTCCCCCAGGCCGAGCTCGGCCAGCTCGGCGGCGACTGCCTTCCCGAAGCTCGGTGCCGCCAGCCGTCGGGCCTCGCCGAGCGCCGTCGCCGCCTCCCGGTAGCGCAGCCCGGCCGTCTCGCACTCGGCCCGAGCACGCCCGAGCGGATCGCCCGCACCTGCGTCGTCGAACTCCGCGAGCGCGGCGGTGCGTCGCTCGAGCAACTCCTCGAGCGTCGCGGCGCGATACCGACGCCGGACGTCAGCGATCCGGTCGAGACGCTCCTCGACCGCGAGCGCCCGCTGCGGGTCGGCGTCGAGCGACTCGGCAAAGCGCCGCACGTCAACCGCGACCTCGCCGAGGCGAAGTGCGACATCGCGCAGCTCGGTCGCCGCCTGCTCGAGCTCGGGGGCGAGCCGTTCGAGGGGCGCGAGTGCCCGCTCGGCCGCCGAGGTGAGAGACCGTGCGCCCTCGCCGTCCTCCGGATCGAGCGCGCTGGCCGCGGCGGCTGCACCCTCACCGAGGTCGGAGACGTGGCGGATACGCTCGCGCTCGTTCCGGAGCGCGTCCTCCTCGCCTGGCTCGAGACCCTCGCTGTCTACGACGAGCGCCTCGAGCTCGTCCAGGCGCGCGCGCTCGGTGTCGGCCCCGCGCTCGAGCTCGGTGAGACGTTGCGTCGCCGCACCGTGGGCCTTCCACGCCGCGCGCGCCTCGGCGCGCCGGTCTCGTTGCTCGGGGCCGACGAACGCGTCGAGCAGGTCGAGCTGGTGCGCGGGTCGGCCGAGGCGCCGCTGGGCGAACTGACCTGAGAGGGCGAGCAGCCGCTCGGTCGCGGCAACGAGATCCTCGCGTGCGACCGTCCGGCCCCAGGCGTAGGCGCGGGAGCGACCGTCCGCGCTCACCCGCCGTGCGACGACGAGTCCGGGCTCGCCCTCGGGGCGAAGGTCGCGCAGCGTCGCCAAGTCGTCCTCGTCGAAGAACCCGTCGGGAACCTCGAGCTCTGCCTCGACGTACGCCTCGGTGCCCGCAGAGCCGACCGCGGAGGCGTCGCCCTTCGCACCCAGAAGCAGGCCGATCGCCTGCGTCACGATCGTCTTACCGGCACCGGTCTCTCCCGTGAGCGCGACGAGCCCGGGCGCGAGCTCGAGCTCGGCCTCGCGGATCAGGACGAGATTCTCGATCCGCAGACGTCGCAGCACGAGCTGATCGTAGACGGCGCCCTTCAACGCATCGTGGGGCGCGCCTGGGCGATCGTCCAGCGGTTTCCCTCCAGGTCGTCCGTCACGTAGAGCGGGAGACCCCACTTGTCGTGGAGCTCCTCCACGATCGTCGCGCCGTTCGCGCGTGCATGATCGAAATGAGCACCGACGTCGTCGACGTAGATCCACGGCACGTGAGACGGCGCGCCATGCCGCTCTCCCTCGAGCTTGAAGAGCATCAGCGAGCCGTGGCCGATCCGGAACTCCATCCACGGCGGGTCGTCGGGCTCATCGGCTGACGAGTCCTTCTCTTCGGGGAGCTCGCCGAGGTACCGAAAGCCGAGCACGTCGGCCAGCCATCGCGCCGCAGCCACCGGCCGCTCGTAATACACGCCCACCGCAAGCCGCGCGATCTCGTCGGGCCGACGGTCAGCGGAGTCCCGTCGTACGCACCAGTCACCGAACCACGGTGGGACGACTCGCACCCAGGCTGTGCCGCCGCGATCCAAGCCATCCGCGGGAATGCGAGCGACGACGCTGACCGTCGTGCCACCGGCCGACGGATCGAAGCGGATCTCGGTCTCGACGTCGTCGAGCGAGCTCTGCCAGGCGAGCCGGGTACCGGGCTCCCAGGCCGTGATGCGGGCGAGCTCGAGCACATCGCCGGCTGCCTCGTCGTACACCTCGAGGAGACGGCCTCCGACGCCCGGCTCGCACCGCATCTCGATGGCGCGCGCCGAATCGTGGAAGTTGATGGGGCCCCGGACCCACCACAGGTCGAGCTCGGCGGTGAATGCCTCGAACGCGACACCGGGGTCGGCCGCGATCTCGACTTCGGAGGAGATAAGACGCTCACTCACCCGCGCGCGTCCTCCTCGACGTGGCGCTTGAACGACTGCAGGTGCTCGTCCCATTCGGCTTGCAGCTGGTCGAGCCAGGCTCGCAGCCCGACGACCGACTCCGGACGAAGCCGGAACACTCGTGTACGAGCGTCGGAGGATGGTCGCTCGTCGGCCACCAAGCCGGCGGCGAGCAACACC
>JACDBY010000358.1 GCA_013694685.1 Actinomycetota bacterium | reverse complement strand
CATCGGCACCGATGGCGGCGCCGAACTCCTCGTTCAGCGGTGCGCCGCCGACCAGCACGATGTAGCGGTCGCGCAGTCCGCGCTCGCTCAGCTCGTCGATCACGACCTTCATGTACGGCATCGTCGTCGTCAGGAGGGCGGACATGCCGAGAATCTGCGGCCTGTGCTCTTCGAGAGCGGCCAGGTAGTTCTCGACGGGGTTGTTGATCCCAAGGTCGATCACCTCGAAGCCCGCGCCCTCGAGCATCATCGCGACCAGGTTCTTGCCGATGTCGTGGATGTCGCCCTTGACGGTGCCGATCACGACCTTCCCCAGCCGGTCTGCGTCGGACTCGCTGAGGAGCGGTCGCAGGAGCTCCATGCCCGCCTTCATCGCGTTCGCCGCGAGCAGCACCTCGGGGACGAACAGGATCCCGTCCCGGAAGTCGATCCCGACGATGCGCATCCCCTCGACGAGCGCCTCGCCGAGCGTCTTCTCGGCCGACCAGCCCCGCTCGAGCAGGATCTCGGTGCCCTCCACGATCTCGGGCGCGAGCCCGTCGTAGAGGTCGTCGTGCATCTGCTTGACGAGCTCCTCGTCCGGGAGTGACTTGAGGTCGATCTCCTCGTCGCTCATCTGCCAACCTTCGGTTGGACGCTCATGCGACACCTCGCTTTCGCTCGCCATGTCCCAGACGGACGGAGAGACCGGACGCCTCGACGCAGAGACGCCGCCCGATCTCGTCGAGCAGGCGCGGTCGGAGCCGCACGGTCGGTCCCGAGACGCTCACCGCTGCGATCACCGCACCAGAGCTGTCGCGGACGGGGGCGGCAACGGCCCAGAGCCCGGGCTCGAGCTCCTCGACCGTCGTCGCATAGCCGCGCTCCACGATCCCATCGAGATCGAGATCCGCCTCCCCGGCGGCGGTTCCCGCCGCGAGCCGCTCGTAGGGCTCGATCGGAAGCGGCAGGCTCTCCCAGGCGAAGAAGACCTTGCCGAGCGCCGAGCCGTGCGCCGGGACGCGACGGCCGACCCAGTTCGTCGAGCCGAGGTAGTGGCGGCTGTCGCGCTGGTCGAGGAGCTCGACGCTCGCGGGCGCCGGAATCCCGAGGTTGACGGTCTCGCCCGTCTCGCCGGCGAGCCGGTCGAGCGTCTCGGCCGCGAGCTCCACGAGCTCGGCCTCACCGGTCTCGCGTCGCGCATAGCGGGTCAGCACCACGCCGGGGCGAAGCCCACCGGCCGGCTCTCGCTGCACGAGACCCTGGCGCTCGAGTGCCCCGACGAGCCGCGACGTCGTGCTCTTCGGGAGACCGGAGCGAAGAGAGAGCTCGCCCACCGTCGGCGGCGCGTCCGTCTCGAGCACGTGCACGAGAAGCTGCGCCGCGCGATCGATCGACTGCGTTCCGGCCTGGGCGGGGATGGCTCGTGTGCTCATCTGGTGGAACTGTCGTTCCACCATGTGATTCTAGAGGCTCACCTCCGTCTCCGTCAACGGAGCGGTGGTAGACCGACCGAAAGCCAGCTCGATCTCGGTCACCGTTGCTCGCAATCGTGGGACGAGCTCGCGTCGTCGCGCCCTGCCGAGCCAAAACGTCGGGCCGCTAAGCCCGACGACGCAGGCGAGCTCCCCGGCGCCCGTCCGGACGGGGGACGGAGATCGACGCGAGCCCATCCTCGAGCTCGTCGGCGAGCTCTGCCCTCTGCCGCCGCCGGACGCGAGCGAGCTCGGCGCGAAGCGCCTTCGGTACGACGATCGTGCGCTCGGTGAACGCGAAGAGCCGCTCGGCACGCAGCCACTCGTCGAGCTCGTCGTCGTCGAGCTCGACGAGGATCAGCTTCCCGGCCGCCGAGGCGTGCAGCGCGACACCGGCTCCGACCCAGCGTGTGACGCCGATGTGCCGCTCCGGGTCCATTTGGAGCAGGATCTCCATTCCGGGACGACCGTGCGGGACGGCCAGCACCAGCCATCGCCAGGCGCGCCCGATCGCACGTCAGAGCACGTGTCCGACTGAAGTCGGACACACTGGGGGCGTGCCGAGCGTTGAGCAATGCGACGTCGTCGTCGTGGGCGGTGGCATCGCCGGGCTCGCCGCTGGGTGGGCGCTGAGGGATCGCGACGTCCGGCTGCTCGAGGCCGGCGATCGTCTCGGCGGGCGCATCCGCTCCGAGCGTCGCGGCGGCTATTGGCTGAACTTCGGGGCGCACGTCTTCGCCGGCCCCGGCAGCGCGTCGGCCAGCCTGATCGACGCGCTCGGTCTCGAGGCACGCGCGGTTCCCGGTCGGCTCGCGGCTGTCTCTCTCGACGGCAAGCTCGTCTCGCGCGGACCGGTCGAGTCGTTTCCCCTACGCCTCCCGCTGCGACTCGGCGACCGGATCGCGCTGGCGCGCGTCGGTCTTCGGCTCCGGCTGGCCGTGCGGCGGTACGCAGCCGTGGCGGTCGAGCGCCCGGGCGAGCCGGCGTCTGCGCGGCAGCAGCGGATGCTCGAGTTCATGGACGATCGCTCCTTCAGCGAGTTCATCGGTCGGCTGCCGCCCGATATCGATGCGCTCTTTCGCTCGACACTCACGCGCTCGTCCGGCGAACCGGAGGACCTCGCTGCCGGCTACGGGGTCGGTTACTTCCACCTCGTCTGGAACCGTGCCGAAGGGCTCTCCGCGAATCTCGTGGGCGGCTCGGGCACCCTCACCGACGCCCTCACAGTCGCGCTCGGCGAGCGAGCCTCCACGGGAGTGCGCGTCGAGCGGGTGACGCCCGTCGAGGGCGGAGTCGTGGTGGCGTTCGTGACTCCCGACGGCGAGCAGGAGATGCGCGCGAAGGCAGCCGTCGTCGCCACCCCCGCCTACGTGACACGGGCGATCGTGGACGGTCTTCCGGAGGCGACGGCGAGCGCGCTCGCGGCGATCCCGTACGGGCCGTACGTCGTGGGCGCGTTCCTCACATCCGAGCCGGGACCCGCCGCCTGGGACGAGCTGTACGCGCTCGCGACCCCCAAGCGGTCGTTCGGGATGCTCTTCAACACGGCGAACGTCCTTCGGGGTGGCGCGCCACGGGCCACCGGCGGGTCGCTGATGGTCTATGCGGCGGCCGACCTCGCCCGCCAGCTCGACGGCCTGTCGGACGACGAGGTTGCCACCCGCTTCCGCGCCGACCTGCTCGATCTCTTCCCTGCGCTCGAAGGGGCGATCGAGGAGACCGCGGTCGTCCGCTGGGAACGCGGACTTCCGTATCCGACGCCCGGTCGTGCGGCGCTCCAACCGGCACTCACCGTCGATCTCTCGCCCGTTTTCCTCGCGGGGGACTACCTCGGCTCGTGGTACACCGAGACCGCGGCCCAGACGGCGGCGCTCGCCGCGACCCGAGCGCGTTCCCTCCTCGGCTGACCGTCGGACAACGCTTGTGTTGATTCAACCAAACGCTGTCAGCCCGCGGCCGGTTCGGGCAGAGCTTCCGCCAGCAGCACCGCCACGTCCGCAACGCGGAGTTCCGAGCCAGTCTGCTTGACGCCGTCGTCGAGCATCAGCGTGCAGAACGGGCAGGCCACCGCGAGCGTCGTGGCACCGGTCGCCGTGGCCTCGCGTGCCCGCTCCTCGTTGATCGCGCTCCCCCGCTCCTCCATCCACATGTGGGCGCCACCCGCGCCGCAGCAGAAGGTCCGCTTCCCGCTGCGCGCCATCTCGAGCGGCTTGCCGATGCGCTCGAGGAGCTCGCGTGGCGCTCCGAGGACGTCGTTGTGACGCGCGAGGTAGCAGGAGTCGTGGTAGGTGATCGACTCGTCGCTGGCGACGGGCTGGAGTCTTCCGTCTCGCACGAGGTCGGCCAGGAGCTCCGTGTGGTGGACGACCTCGTACTCGCCACCGAAGTCCGGGTACTCGGAGCCGAGCGTGTTGAAGCAGTGCGGGCAGCTCGTGACGATCTTCGTCACGCGAGCCTCTGCGAGCGTCTCGACGTTCTGACGCGCCTGCGCCTGGAACGTGTACTCGTCGCCCATACGTCGCGCGGGGTCACCGGTACAGCCCTCGCGCGGGCCGAGGATGGCGACGTCGAGACCGGCCGCGAGCAGAAGCCGCGCGGTCGCCCGAGCGGTCGCCCGCGCCCGCTCGTCGTACGAGGCGGCGCAGCCGACCCAGTAGAGGATCTCGGGCGCCGGGTCGCCCGGCTCGAGCACGCGGACGTCGAGCCCCTCAGCCCACGAGGCCCGCTCGGACTGAGCCTTGCCCCACGGGTTGGACGCACGGCCGACGTCGCGGAGCATCGTCGCGGACTCGGCCGGGAAGCGGGACTCGACCATCACCAGGTGTCTGCGCAGGTCGACGATGTGGTCGACGTGCTCGATCGAGACCGGGCACTCGTGGACGCACGCGCCGCACGTGACGCAGTCCCAGACGACCTCGTCCGTGACCGCTCCCGGGACGAGCGGCGAAGCCTCGGCACCGGCGAGCACGGCGGGGCCTTCTGCTACCAGGCGGTCGCGCAGGCCCATGATCAGGAGCTTCGGCGAGAGCGCCTTGCCGGTCGCCCAGGCCGGGCAGACGTCCTGGCAGCGGCCGCACTCGGTGCACGAGACGGTGTCGAGCATCTGCTTCCACGTCATGTCGGCGAGCGTCCCGGAGCCGAACCGGAGAGCGTCCTCGTCCTCGAGCTCGAAGTCGAGCGGCTCGAGACGACCCCGCGCGCGCGTCCGCCCGAACCAGACGTTGAGACCGGCGGTCGCGATGTGCAGGTGCTTGGAGTGCGGCAGGTACGCAAGGAATCCGAGGATCGTCAGCACGTGCGCCCACACGAAGATGCGCTCGCGCACCTCGAGCCAGGTCCCAGGCTCCATCACGGAGGCGACCGCGTTCGAGACGGGTGACCACACCTGCGGCCACTCCGCGATCCCGAGAGCGATGCGCGATGCGTGCCAGCCGACGAGGGTCGACACGATGAGGGCGATCAGGCCGAGGATCAGGTCGGCCTCGCCCATGTGGCTCCCCTCGAACCGCGCCGGGCGCTGCACCTTGCGGATCAGGAACGCCGAGACGACGCCGGCCGCGACGAGGACGCAGAACAGGTCGACGAGCGCGAAGAACCAACCCTGGTGCCCGAGCCAGGGCAGCGTCCAGTCGCGGCCGACGGCCCCGAGGAAGGCCATCACGATCGTCGGGAGGAGGACGACGAAGCCCCAGAAGATCAGCGCGTGGACGAGGCCGGGGACGAGCCGCTGGAAGAGCTTTCTCTGGCCCACGACGACGACCGCCTCGTTGCGTATCCGCTGTCCGACCTCGCCGGCGCGACCGGCAGGCTGGCCCATGCGAACCACGCGATAGACGAGGAGCGCGCGCCGGGCGAAGAGCCTCCCCGCGATTGCCAGCACGAGGCCGAGGGCAAGCGCCGAGAGTGCGATGCTCACGTCGTCGGGTGTCCGACCCCGTGTCCGACTTCAGTCGGACACGTGCTCTTGGGCGCCTGCATCACGAGCCTCGTGCGGCGCGTATCGCGGCCGACAAGGCAGGCACCACGTCGTGCAGGTCTCCGATCACGGCGTAGTCGGCGGTCGAGAGGATCGGTGCCTGCGGGTCGGTGTTGATCGCGAGGATCTTCTTCGCGCCCTTGCAGCCGGCCATGTGCTGCGTCGCGCCGGAGATGCCGCATGCGATGTAGAGGTCGGGCGCGATCTTCGTCCCGGTCTGGCCGACCTGATCGGTATGCGGTCGCCAGCCCGCCATCGTCACGGCCCGCGAGCAGCCGACCGCCGCGCCCAGCAGGCCCGCGAGCTCCTCGACCCCGGCGAACCCCTCGGCCGAGCCTGCCCCACGACCGGCCGAGATCACAACCTTCGCGTCGGCGAGCGAGATCCCGCCGCTCGGGTCGCCGAGCCGCTCGACGACCCGCAGCGCCTGCGCGGCGTCCGAGACGGCAGGCGTGAACGCCTCGACCCCCGGAACCGAGTTGCCTGCCCGTTCGACCGGGACCGCGTGCGGCTGCACCGTGAGGAGCGTCGGCGAGCCTTCTATCCGTGCCTCTTCGAGCAGGCTGCCGCCCCAGCGGACGCGCGTCACGCGCGCGCCGCCGCCGGTCAACTCGGC
>JACDBY010000354.1 GCA_013694685.1 Actinomycetota bacterium | reverse complement strand
GCCGTGCAGCGTCGTCTCCGCCGCGCCGACCGTCACGACGACGTCGGTCTCGACGAGCGCCGGATGCACACGCAGCGTTCGTCCCTCGACCGTGAGTCGGCGAAGGTCTTCCGCCTCGCAGTCGTGGACGACGATCGCACCCCGGAAGTCGCGCGCCCGCTCGGGTCGCAGGAGGGACTCGAGCTCACGCGGTCGTGGGCGACGGCCAAGTCCGCCGGCGAACAGGAGCGTCACGCGATCGGGCGGCAGGCCGTGCTGCTCGAGGACGTCCAGCACGGCTCCGAGCGCGTCGCGCCGCGGGTCGTTCTCGACCGTCGGCACCGGCAGGGTGGGTGGTTGGAGCACGACCGTCGCCCGCCCACCGCGCGGAATCACCGATCCGAGCGTCGGGCCTGCGAGCGGGTAGCGCAACGCCTCGATCACGGCCGCCCGCACGTCCGCGAGCGGCTCGAGTGGCGGCGGGGCGGCGAGCAGCGTCACGTCGTCGGGTAGCGCGACGAGCGGGAGCCGCGAGCCCGAGTGGAGCGGCAGGCGACGCACCCGCCCCATCCTAGGCGCCTGCCGTCAGACGATTGCCCGATGGAGGCGGTAGAACGTCGGCCGGAACCCGAGCCCCGGCCACGCGCGCGAAGGCGAGCACGTTCGTCATGCGCCAATCCGTGACGACGGCCGGGTAGCCCGCGTCACGCGCCCACGCAAGCACGGTCTCGCCGAGCACCCTGCCGGCGCCGCTCCCTCGATGCTCCGGCAGTACCGCGGCGAAGCCGAGGAAGCCGGCGCCCCGCGGGAGAGCGAGGCTCTTGTGCATCGACGACACCTCGATCGCACAACCGACCGTCGCCCCGATCACCTCGCCGTCGCGCTCGACGACGAACGTCGTGAAGCGGGGGTCGTCGAAGTCGGCCTCGAGCTCGTCTCGCATCTCGGCGACGCTCGGCACGGGAAGCGGACTGAAGACGGGCGCGAGCGCCTGGTGCTCGGGAAGCGCGACGTCGATCCGGGCGAGCGTCTCGAGGTCGTCCCTCCGCGGTGGTCGCACGAGCAGACCGGGTGGAGCTTCGATCTCGTCGGAGCTCACGGCAGGCTCACGGATCGCATGGACGTGCTGATGACCGAACCCCAGCCTGAACCACGCATCGACGAGGGCGGGATCCGTTGCCGGCACGATCGCGTAGTGGGACGTCCGCCCGGCCGCGACCCACCTCGCGGCGGCCTCGGCGTAGAGATCGCGCACGAGCTCCGGCTCGGTGACCGCGTGACCGGCCGGCTCGACCCAGACGTTCGGGCCCAGCTCTCGTCGCGTTCGATGCCGAGGAGGAACCCGACGAGCTCGCCGTCCCTCAGGGCGGCCGTTCCGGAGGCCGTCTCCGCATCGAGCAGCGTGGCGATCTCGGCACTCGCCGCGGCCGGCTCCTCGTAGGCCGGGTCGAGTGCGGGCTCGATCAGCCGCTGCACCCGATGACGCTCGGCGAGCAGTCGCCCTGCCCCCTCGAGGTGTGCAGGCTCGAACGAGACGATCCAAGGCGGTGTCCTCAAGGCTCCAAAGGCTATGGGTTCCACGGCGCTAGGCTCGCTCGTGGATGAGCCCGAAGACGCTGACCGGCGAGGAGCTCCAGCTCGACGACGGGCCGGCCAAGCAAGCGGAGCTCTTCCTCGTGGATGGCAACAATCTCGCCTACCGCGCCTACTTCGCCCTGCCCGAGGAGTTGCAGACGACGTGGGGACAGCCGACGAACGCGCTCCTCGGGTTCACGAACATGCTTTTCAAGCTGCTCTCGGACTACAAGCCGCGTGGGGTGGCGGTCGCGTGGGACACGCGACCCACACATCGAACCGAGATCGCGGAGACCTACAAGGAGGGGCGCCGCCCGATGCCCGATCTCCTCCGGGAGCAGTTCCCGCACTTCCGTCCGATCGTCGAGGCGTTCGGCTACCGCAACCTCGAGTTCGAGGGCTGGGAGGCCGACGACGTGATCGCGACGCTCGCGACCCGCGCCGACGAGGCTGGCGTCAAGACGTGTGTTGTCTCGACCGATCGCGACGCCTTCCAGCTCTGCAGCGAGAACATCTGCCTGATGATGACGCCACGCGGGGTCGCCGACGTCCACGTCTACACCCCCGACCGCGTCGAGCTGCGGTACGGGGTTCGTCCCGGCCAGGTGCCCGACTTCATCGGTCTGAAGGGCGACACCTCGGACAACATCCCCGGCATCCCCGGGATCGGGGACAAGACCGCCGGGCAGCTCGTCGCCCAGTACGGCTCGCTCGAGGAGGTGATCGCGCACGCCGACGAGCTCTCGCCCGCCCGGGCGAAGAGCGTCCGCGAGCACGCCGAGCAGGCACGGGCCTCGAAGCTTTTGGCGACCATGCGCCGCGACCTGCCGCTCGACGTCGACGCCTCAGAGCTCGTCTCGCAGCCACCCGACCGCTCGACGCTGAAGGAGATCTTCCGGCGCTTCGAGTTCCGGGCGTTGCTCGGTCGCGTGGACACGCTGGACGAGGCGTTGCCTGCGGCCGTGCCCGTGGCGACGGACGAGGTCATCGTCCGGTGGCGCGAGGTTGCGCCAGAGGAGCTTGTGTTGAATCAACACAAGCTCGGGGCGGGGGTTGCGTTCGCCGACGACCGGGTCGCCGTCGCGACGGGCGACGAAGTGCTCGTCGCCGGCGCCGTGCTCGGCGACCTGCGGCGGGTGGTGGAGCCGGCCGAGATCGCCACCCACGATGCGAAGCTCCTGCGCCTCGGTGCCGCCCCCGGCGGTGACACGCTGATCGCCGCCTACCTCGTCGAGCCCGGCCGCTCGGGCTACGACCTCGACGATCTCGCGCGCGAGCACGGTCTCGAGCTCCTGCCGGAGCCGGCGGCCGAGGAGGAGACGGCGGCGCTCGTCCGCCGCGCCGAGGCCGCCAGGCGCCTTGCGCCGCAGCTCCGCGAGCGGCTCCGCGAGTGGGGCTCCGAGCAGCTCTACGACGAGATCGAGCTCCCGCTCACGGCCGTGCTCGCGGACATGGAGGACGCGGGCATCCGGATCGACACCTATCGCATGGGGGAGATCACGGCCCGTCTCGTCGAGCGTGTCGAGGAGCTCGAGGCGCAGGCCTTCGAGCTCGCCGAGGAGGAGTTCCAGCTCGGCTCGACCCAGCAGCTCGCCCGAATCCTCTTCGAGAAGCTCGGGCTCACGGCCGGCCGCAAGGGGAAGACGGGCTATTCGACCGACGCCCGCGTTCTGCGCGCGATCCGCGACGACCATGCGCTCGTGCCCGTCGTCGAGGAGTGGCGCGAGCTGACGAAGCTCCTGAACACGTACCTCCTGCCGCTGCCCGAGCTTCTCGACCCGCGCGACGGCCGCCTCCATACGACGATCAACCAGGCCGTCGCTGCCACCGGCCGCCTCTCGACGACGAATCCGAATCTCCAGTCGATCCCGGTGCGGACAGAGCTCGGTCGCCGGATCCGGTCGGCGTTCGTCGCGGCCGACGACACCAGGTTGCTCTCGGCCGACTACAGCCAGGTCGAGCTGCGCATCCTCGCGCACGTCTCCGGGGAGCCCGTACTGCGCGAGGCGTTTGCGCGAAACGAGGACATCCACGCGGCAACGGCATCGCAGGTCTTCGGGATCCCCCAGGCGGAGCTCACGCGCGGGCAGCGCGACACGGCGAAGATGGTCAACTTCGGGATCATCTACGGGATCTCGTCGTTCGGGCTCTCGGAGAACCTCGGCATCCCTCGGGAGCAGGCGCAGGAGCTGATCGACACCTATCTTGCGCGCCTTCCGCGCGTGCGAGAGCTGATCGCGCGCACGATCGCCGACGCCGCCGAGGACGGCTATGTGACGACGCTTCTCGGTCGCCGTCGCGCGATTCCTGAGCTGCGAGCCTCGAACCGCCAGACGCGCTCGCTGGGCGAGCGGCTCGCGGTAAACACAGTGATGC
>JACDBY010000305.1 GCA_013694685.1 Actinomycetota bacterium | reverse complement strand
GGCGCCGGCGTTCAAGGTCGCGGTGTTCGTGCCCCTCGCGGTGTCGCTCTTCGCGGTCGGCGTGATCTGGCGGATCATGTACCAGCAGGATCCCGACCGCGGCGCGATCAACGCCGGCATCGTCGCGATCCAGGGCATCTTCACCGAGCAGGGCGCCCTCACGACTGCGAGACCTTCGACCGAGGCGCTGGCCGGATCTGCGGAGGGCGGGCTGACGCTGACGAAGGCGGTCCGGCCGGGATCCGTGGCGTTGCTCGGCCTGACCGCGATCAAGGCGGGAGAACTCCCGGCGGAGCCCGAGCAGGCCGTCGCTCCGGAAGCGGTGCCCGACGGGATCACCGGGGTCGTCTGGAGAGACTTCAAGCCCGGGGGAGGGACGCCGGGCGAGGTCGAGCAGGACGAGGTCGGCCTGGGCGGCGTCACGGTCAAGCTCCGCTCCGCCGACGGGAAGACCGTCGACTCGACCACGAGCGAGGCTGACGGCAGCTTCGCATTCGAAGGGGTCGCGGGCGGCGATTACCGCGTCGCGATCGGCAAGGAGACGTTCGCAGAGCCGTTTCAGGGGTTCAACTGGCTCGGCGACCGGCTGATCACGCCCTCGCTCCTGATCGCATTCCTCTGGGTGCAGGCGGGCTTCGCGATGGTGATCACCGCCGCGGGGCTCGCGGCGATCCCGCGCGATTTGCTCGAGGCGGCGCGGACGGACGGCGGCACCGAATGGCAGGTCTTCAGGCGGATCACCGTGCCCCAGCTGATGCCGGTGCTGATCGTCGTCTTGGTGACGCAGATCATCGGCGTGCTGAAGGTGTTCGACCTCGTTGTCTCGATCGTTCCCTCCTCTGGCCGTGACAGCGCGACGGTGATCGCCGTCGAAATGTACGAGCGCTCGTTCAGCGGGCAGAACCGCTTCGGCTTCGGCGCCGCGATCTCCACCTTCATGTTCGTGCTCTTCGTCCCGTTCCTGATCCTCAACATCCGCCGTTTCCGAAAGGAGAACTGATGGCCGTCGCCGAGGCCCGTCATGCGCCCGTCGTGATCGAGGAGAGCATCTCGACGCGCGTGCTTCGCGTCTTCGGCAAAGCACCCGTCCATATCGCCCTCGCCGTGATCGGCGTGCTCTGGCTGATGCCCACGATCGGGCTCCTCTTCACCTCGCTGTTGACGCCATCCGACGCGCAGTCGGAAGGGTGGTGGCAGGTCTTCTCGAAGCCGAGCGTCGTCACCTTCGAGAACTACGGGAACATCTTCAGGGACGACGGCATCGTCGGGTCGCTGTGGGTCACGGCCCAGGTGACGCTCGGCGCGACCGTCCTCCCGATCCTGGTCGCCGCGCTGGCCGGCTACGCGTTCGCATGGCTCGACTTCCCGGGCCGCGACTGGATCTTCCTCGGCGTGATCGCGCTCCTCGTCGTGCCGCTCCAGATGTCCCTGATCCCGATCTTCGAGCTCTACAACAAGACGGGTCTCTACGACACGATCCTCGGCCTCATCTTCTTCCACAGTGCCTTCGCCCTTCCGTTCGGAATCTTCCTGCTGCGGAACTTCTTCGCGGGGATCCCGCGCGACCTACTCGAGGCCGCCCGGATCGACGGCGCCTCCGAGCTCCGGATCTTCGCCCGTGTCGTGCTCCCGCTCGGGATCCCGGCGATCGCGGCGCTCGGCATCTTTCAGGTGCTGTTCGTCTGGAACGACCTCCTGGGCGGCCTTGTGCTCGCGCAGGACAACCAACCGATCGCGCCGGAGATCTTCTCGCAACTGCGACAGTTCGGCGCGAACCTCGAGATCATCGCGCCGGCCGCATTCTTCTCGGCGGTGATCCCGTTGACGATCTTCGCCATGTTCCAGCGCTACTTCGTCGAAGGCCTGCTCGCCGGCTCCGTAAAGTAGGTCATATGCAGGAGCGTGTCGCGATCGTCGGCTCGGGGCTCGGCGGCCTCGTCGCCTACGCGATGCTGCGCCACGCCGGCATCGAGCCGGGCGAGATCGCTGTCTTCGGCGAGGATCCCGACCCGGTCGCCGCCTGGCGTCCGCGCGCCGCCGCGATCCGCCAGCGCCGGATGCGCTCGGAG
>JACDBY010000290.1 GCA_013694685.1 Actinomycetota bacterium | reverse complement strand
CCCGATCACGACCTCGCGGCGGCGCCGGTCGACGCCCATGTGGCCGAGCCCGGCGGTGAACGTCACGACGAGGAGGGCCGATGGAGCGCCGATCAGGAGCCAGGCCCACCAGTCCGACGCCCCGAAGAGCTCCCAGCCCGCCTGGCGGCTCGCGACGGCGAGCGAGAGGTTCGTAAAGAGGACGGCGGCCGCGAAGGGCGCTGCTTCGAGTCGCGCCTCGCGGAGCGCCTCACGCACGCGCTCCTCGCTCATGACGACGCTCTTTCGCCGCCGCGGTCGTCAGCCCTGTACCTCCGCGCCGAGCGTACGATCGTCGCGTGGAGCAGCGCGAGCTGGGACGAAGCGGTGTCGACGTCTCGCGGATCATCCTCGGCTGCGGCAACTTCGGCGGGATTGGCTCGGATCCGGCGCATCACGGCGCGGGCACAAGTCGGGATGAGGCGTTTCGCCTGCTCGACGCGGCGTGGGAGCTCGGGGTCACGACCTTCGACACCGCGGACGCGTACGGCGGCGGCCGGAGCGAGGAGTTCATCGGTGCCTGGCTCGCCACGAAGCCGTCCGCGGTGGGTGACCGCGTCGTCGTCGCCACGAAGACCTTCAACCCGATGGCCGCCGGCGCGGATCGCGGCCTCTCTCGCGCCCGCATCCGGCGCCAGCACGCGTCGAGCCTCGAGCGGCTCGGGCTCGAGCGCATCCCGCTCTACCTCGCGCACGACTTCGATCCGGATGTCCCGCAAGAGGAGACGCTCGAGGCGTTCGACGAGCTCGTCCGCGAGGGCACCGTCGGCGCGATCGGCGCCTCGAACATCACCGCCGATCAGCTCGCCGAGGCGCTCGAGCTCTCCGCTCTCGAGGGGCTCGCGCGCTACGAGTGGGTGCAGAACGGCTTCTCGCTGCTCGTCCAGGACGACCGCGAGACCGTCTTCCCGCTTTGCCACGAGCACGGCCTTGGTTACACGCCGTTCAGCCCGCTCGCCGGTGGCTGGCTGACGGGGAAGTACCGCCGCGGCGAGCCCCTACCGCCGGGCTCGCGGATGACGCTGCGACCCGAGGGGAGCGAACGCTTCCGGACGGACGCGACCTTCACCGCCCTGGAGGCGCTCGAGCGGTTCGCCGGGGAGCGAGGCGCCTCGATGGCTGGGCTCGCGGTCGCGTGGCTCCTGACGGTGCCCGAGGTGACCGCGATCGTGATCGGCCCGAGCACCGTCGAGCAGTTCGGACCGGTGCACGAGGCACTCGAGCTGCGGCTCTCGCGGGAGGACGTCGAGACGATCGCCGGGCTCTTCGCGTGAGCGTTCTCATCCTCTCCGAGGCGGATGTCCGCGCCGTGCTCGACATGGAGTCGTGCATCGAAGCGATGGAGGACGCGCTCGCGGCGCTCGCGCGCGGCGAGCTCGCGATGCCGCTTCGCACTATATTTCGCCCGCCGAGCGAGGAGCTCCTCGGCCTCATGCCCGCCTATCGGGGCGGGACGGAGCCGCTCTTCTCGCTCAAGGAGATCGTCATCGCGCCGGCGAACAGCGCACGGGGGCTCGATCCGCACCAGGGAGCGGTGCTGCTCCACGAGGGCGAGACCGGTGTTCTCCGCGCCGTCCTCAACGCGTCGGCGATCACCGAGATCCGCACGGCGGCCGTCTCGGCCGTGGCGACGAGGCTGCTCGCACGGCCCGGGGCGCGCCGCGTCGCGATCCTAGGCTCCGGTGTCCAGGGCCGCTCGCATGCGGAGGCCATGCGCGCCGTGGTCGACGACATCGAGCTCCGTGTCTGGAGCCGCACGCCTGCGCACGCTGAGGCGCTCGCGCTCGAAGCGCATGCGCTCGCCTGCGAGACGGTCGAGGAGGCGCTCGCCGACGCGGAGATCGTCTGCACCTGCACGGCCGCCCGCGAGCCGGTCGTGCGGCTCGAGTGGCTGAGCGACGGCGCGCACGTCAACGCGGTGGGGTCGTCCGTGCCGAGCGCCCGCGAGCTGGACGCGGAGGTCGTCGCCGCCGCCTCGCTCTTCGTCGATCGGCGTGAGTCGACGGTCAACGAGTCCGGCGACTGGCTCGGCGCCGTCCGCGAGCTCGGTCTCACCGCCGACCACATCCGGGCCGAGCTCGGAGAGCTGCTCGTGGGGACGCACGAGGGCCGGCGCGACGACTCGGAGCTGACCCTGTTCGAGTCGCTCGGCCTGGCCGTCGAGGATCTTGCGGCGGCCGCGCTCTGCGTCGGGCGTGCGCGCGAGCGCAGGCTCGGCGTCGAGGTCGACTTCTGATCGAGCTCGACGCCAT
>JACDBY010000262.1 GCA_013694685.1 Actinomycetota bacterium | reverse complement strand
GGTACTCGCTCACGGTCCCGATCAAGCCGGACGGGTCGTTCGCGGGCACGAACAGCGTCGGCAGCCTGACCGTGTGGACGCTGAAGGGCCGGTTCGTCACCCCGACGTCGGCGCAGGCCTCGCTGCGACTGATCGCGATCTGCGACGCCAAGGGCGGCCTCGCCAATCTGAAGAGCTCCTGAGCCGGAATCCGCGATGCAGAACGAGACGACCTATGCCTACGTCCAGGACGTCGCGGAGGAGTGGGAGGTCTACGAGCGACTCGCCGCCGCGCTCGGCGATGCTGTGCCCGTCGGTCTGATCGTCCACGTGGCCGGCCCGACGGACTCGGGGTATCGGATCATCGACGTGTGGGAATCGCGGGCGGCGTGGGAGCGTTTCCGGGACGAGCGGCTGCGGCCAGCGGTCCGCAAGGTCGCGGGCACGGGGTCGGCGGTGACGCCGCCGACCTTCCGCGATCTCCTGGCGAGGCACGTCCTGCGAACCGGGGACGACGCCCCCACGTGAGGCGTCAGTTCGCGCCGGGGACGGCGATCGCATGGGCGATTGCCTGCGCGACCGGCAGCGCGCGCCCCCGCGCCCACGCCTCGGCCAGGCTCGCCGCGTCGAGGCGCTCTCGGATTGCCGCCAGGGTACGGGCCTGCAGAGCGCGCTCGAACGGCTTCATCAGGGCACCCATCTCCGCGAGGAGGGCGTCGGCGGCGCCGAGCGAGACAGCGCCTCGCGCAGGGTCGTCCTGCTTCGTCGCCACCGCAGCGAGACCGACGAGGCACCAAGCCACGTCTTCCTTGTCCCCGATCTCCCCCGAGATCGAGATGCTCTCCCGCAGCAACCCGAGCGCTTCGTCCGCCCTCCCCCGCTCGAGCGCCGCGGCGCCGAGATTGAAGAGCGAGCGCGCGATGTTCGCCGTGTCGCCGACCTCGCGCAGAAGCGCAAGGCTCTCGTCGAAGAACCCCGTAGCCGCGTCGTAGTCTCCCTGCGTGAGCGCGACATCGCCGCGGTTGTTGAGGGCGAGCGCCGCGATGCGCCGATCGGGAAGGTCTTTCGAGAGAGCGACGCTCTCGTCCAGCGCCGAGGCCGCATCGCCGGCTCTCCCCTCGGCGAGCAGGATCGCTCCCAGATTGCTGAGCGACCGAGCCGTGCCGGGCCGATCCTCGAGCACCCGGTACAGCGCGAGGCCGTGCTCCGCGAGCACACGCGCGCTCGCATACTCGCCCTGGATCACCGCGATCGCCGAAGCCGTCCGCAGCGCCTTGGCCCGGAGCTCGGGCGCCGCGGCGGCACCGGCGTTCGCGAGCGCCTCCTCGAGCCGACGCCTCCCCTCGCTGAGATGTCCCCGCACGTACCAGAAGCGCCCGAGCGCGGCGGCGAGGCGCAGCTCGAGCTCGCCCTGCTGCGATTCCTGCAACCAGCCGAGCGCCGCGCGCAGGTTCCCGTGCTCACGCTCGAGCCGCTCGTGCCACACGGCCTGCTCGCGCCCCGCGAGCTCGCTCTCGGCCCGCTCTGCGAAGGCGACGAATGCCTGCGCGTGACGGTCGCGCACCGCGCCGGCCTCCGTCCCTTCGTCCAGTCGCTCGAGCCCGTACTCGCGCACCGTCTCGAGCATCCGGTACCGCGGCTCGGCGACGTCCTCTTCGTTGCCGGCGAGGCTCGAGTCCAGCAGCCCCGTGAGCGCCGCGAGCACGTCGTCCGGCGCGCAGACCAGCTCCGCCGCCTCGAGGGTCCAGCCACCGACGAAGACGCTCAGCGTGACAAAGAGCTGCTGCTCGGCCCGACTCAGCAGGTCGTAGCTCCAATCGATCGTCGCCCGCAGCGTCTGCTGGCGGGCGGGGAGGTCCCAGGCACCTTCGGTCAGCAGGGGCAGTCGACGACCTAGACGCTCGAGCAGCGCGTGCGGAGGCAGCGTTCGAACCCGGGCTGCGGCGAGCTCGATCGCGAGCGGAACCCCCTCCAGCCTCGTGCAGATCATGGCCACTGACGAGGCGTTCTCATCGGTGAGCGCGAACGCCGGCTTTGCGGCGCAGGCCCGCTCCTCGAAGAGCGCGACGGCGGAGCTCCCCGCCACAGCCTCGAGGTCGCCGAGGTGGGCAGGATCCGGCACGTCGAGTGGAGGAACGAGGTAGACGTGCTCGCTCGACAACCGAAGGCGGGCGCGGCTCGTGCCGAGCAGCTTCAGCCGTGGCGCCGCGAGGAGCAGCTCGGCGAGCGCGGGAGCCGCGTCGCGCACCTGCTCGAGGTTGTCGAGTACGAGGAGGAGCTCACGGGAGCGGATCGCGGTGGCCAGGGTCTGCGGCAACGGCTCGCCCGCCTGCTCGACGACTCCGAGCGCCTCGGCGATGGTCGGGACGACGAGCAAGGGATCGGCGAGCGCGGCGAGGCCCACGAACACAACCCCGTTGACGAACGTCTCATCCGAGCGAGCTCCCACCTCGAGCGCCAAGCGTGTCTTCCCGATCCCACCCGGCCCTGTGATCGTGACCAGCCGGACGTCCGGCGACCCGAGCAGACGCTGGACCTCACCGAGCTCGCGCTCCCGACCGATCAGTCGTGTCGCGGGTGTCGGGACCTCCACTCCCGTCAGCGGATCGGGTGACGGCGGCTGAAGTCCGGGGTCCTGGTTCAGGATCGCGTGCTGGAGGTCTCGCAGCTCGAGGCTCGGCTCGACGCCGAGCTCGTCCACGAGCGTGCGCCGTGCGTCGGCGTACGCGTCCATCGCTTCGGCCTGGCGACCGCCCTGGTACAGCGCGAGCATGAGCTGCGCGCGGAAGCGTTCCTGAAGCGGATGCTCCGCGACGAGCGACTGAAGCTCGCCCACGAGTGCGCCGTGCCGGCCGAGCTGCAGATCGGCCTCGAGCCGCTGCTCGAGTGCCTTCACGCGCAGCTCTTCCAGCCTGCGGGCCTCTGTCTGCACGAGCGACTCGTAAGCGAGGTCGACCAGAGCCGGTCCGCGCCAGAGGGCCAGTGCGCGGGCGAACAACGCCGAAGCGAGCGCCGGGTTGCCGTCGCGCAGCACCTGGCTCGCTTCCTGTGCAAGTCGCTCGAACCGGGCGCTGTCGAGCCGTGACAGGTCGACTGCGAGGAGATAACCCGGCGCGCGCGTCTGGAGGACGGCCGGCCCGAGCAGTTTGCGCAGCTGGGAGACGTAGATCTGGAGCACCTTGCGCCCCGAAGGGGGCGGCTGCTCGCCCCAGAGCGCATCCACGAGCACCTCGGACGGCACGACCTCGTTCGGATGCAGGAGCAGATGCGTCAGTAGGGCTCGATGCTTCGAGGCGCTGAGCGTGACTGGCCCGTCCTCGCTCGAGACCTCGAGCGGACCCAGGATCCGGAACTCCATTCACCCTCCCATCCCGCGCGTCTAGCAGGAGTGTGACGGATACGCGAGTCGTCAGTAGGTCTCGAGTGAGGCGCGCCGACGACCCTCGGCCTCGAAGACGCGGAAGAGGACGTACGCCGCGGCGGCGTACCCGAGCCCGATCAGCGCCTCCGTCCAGAGCAGGCCGGCGACATCGCCGAGCGCCGCGCCGTCCGCAAGCTCGCGGGCGGCCTCGATCCCGTGCGTCAGCGGCAGGCAGCGTCCGATCGCGCCGAGCCACCCCGGCAGGTCCTCGTTTGCGATGTTGACGCCGCAGACGAGCAACATCAGGAAGTAGACGAGATTCGCGCCGAAGAACACGTCGCGCGCGCGTAGGCCGAGCGAGCCGATCAGCATTCCGAGGGCGACGCACGAGCCGGTCGTCACGGTGACGGCGAGCACGAGCGACGGCACGCTTCCCTCCGCCGGTCGGAAGTCGAGGATGAGCCACGACATCGCGAAGCCGAAGGCCGAGACGACGAGGCCGTTCGCGACGAAGGGCAGCGCGCGGCCGGCGAAGATCGCGAGCCGGTTCGCGGGTGTCGCGAGCAGCGGCTGGAGCGTTCCGTACTGCCGCTCGTTCGCGATCCCCATCGTCATCCCGTAGATGCCCGACATCGCCGCGATCTGGATTGCGTTCCCGACCACGAAGAAGTCGTCGTCCTGCGTGCCTGCATATCGGCCCAGATAAACGAAGAAGAGGATCTGGAAGAGCGGGCTGCCGAGCATCGTCGTCACGTACATCCCGGGCGTGATCCAGTTGAAGAGGGCGCGATATGAGATCGCGCCACCGACGACGAAGACCCTGAGGGCGGCGGTCACGTGAGCGAGAGCGTGGCGCGGCTCCGCGCGAGCCGCTCGAAGTTGCGGAGCGCGACCGAGCCGAGCGCGAGGTAGACGATGCCGAGTCCGATGCACATGCCGATCTCGACCCACGCGCTGCCCCCGAGCGCTGCTTCGCGGATCGCGGTCATACCCCACGTCGGCGAGAGCACCCAGGCGATCGGGCCGACCCAGCTCGGGAGGAACGTGAGCGGGACGAGGAGGCCGGTCGCGAGCCAGACGGGATACTCGAGCAGGTTCGCGAACGCGTTCGCGTTGCGGTAGAGGATGAACGTCGAGGCGAGGAGCAGCCCGAGCGCGCCGAGGCTGAGCACGGTCGCAGGGATCGCGATCGCGACCTGGAGCGGGTGGGCGAAGTCGAGCGGCGTGCCGAAGAAGAGCCGTCCCCAGGCGAGCGTCCCGACGACGGAGTAGATCCCGATCGTGGCGGTGGCGATCGTCAGGGGCAGGAGCGTCGCGAGGAACGGCGGCGGGGCGCCGACGAGGATCTCGAGCGTCCCCTGCCATCGCTGCCACTGGATCGCGCCGCCGGAGCCGAAGAGCGTCGCCGACCAGATGCCCATCAGCCCTGCCCCGAGCGCCGCGTAGAGCAACGTCCCGGTTCGGTTTCCGGACTCGAACATGAAGAACGCGATCGAGGCGAAGATCACGGGCTGGAGCACGGAGACGAGCACGAAGAACATCGAGTTCGTCAGGTTCTTCAGGTGGAAGAGCCACCCGATCCAGAAGAGGCGCAGGGTCACCGCTCCACCGTAGCCCGCTGACAACCCTGGCGATCGTGTCACGGCGGTAGCTGTGTCGAGGGGAACGGCACGTCGGTGTCAGACACCGCCATCTGCGGAGGAGGTTAGTGCTGACTCTGTGCCGATCGCTCCACAGCGGGGAGGTCGGTGTCAGACACCTTTCTTGTCAAGGGGAATCAGTGCCGGTTCTGTGCCGATCGATCAACAGGGTCCGAAGCCGCTGTACGACCGACGTTCGAGCGCTGTCGCCCTCGACGCTCGATCGGCGGGACATGTCCTCGACGGACGCTCGACACGAATCAGTGTCTGACACCGGTCTTGACGGCGCCCGCGAGCCGCGACGAGGTCGGCGGTCGCAGCGATGGCTCAGGCCGCTTCCTGCGCCAACCGCTCGAGCAGCGTCTGCCTCACCGTTTCGGCAGACAAATCGAGCCGCTCGAGCACCTCGAGCCCCGCGTTCGCTTTCTGATCGAGGATGCCGAGTAGCACGTGTGCGCTCCCGATTTCGCCGTCATGGCGTGCGACCGACGCCTTGAGCGCGAGCTCCAGCGCCTCCTTCGCTCGAGGCGTGAACGGAATGGCTCCGGTGCGTGCGCCGAAAGCCCGGCGGCCGGCACGCGTCCGCTCGAGCGCACCCGGGCCGAACGCCTCCTCCGCGCGGCGGCGCACCTCGTCGAAGTCGATCCCGAGCTCGCGTAGGGCATCGGCGTCGGGCCGGTCGACGCACCGTCCGACGACGTCGACGATCGCGTGTCGCAGCGCCGCGGGGTGCGCGCCGAGCTGCGCAAGGCAGTCGCCGGCCGCCGTACCGAGCGTCGCGCCGAGGCCGAGGAGCAGGTGCTCG
>JACDBY010000041.1 GCA_013694685.1 Actinomycetota bacterium | reverse complement strand
CAGAACGCGATCGAGAGCACGCCGTTGACCGTGAAGAACGCGGCATCGAGCCGCCGCAGGTCGTCCGGCCGCACGATCGCGTGCTCGTACACGAGAAGGACCGCCACGACCGCCACGCCGATCCCGTACCACCATCCGACATCGAGACCCGCTCCCGCAGCGGCGAGGAGCGTCACCGACGCGGCGTGCATCGCACGGGCACCCGCAAACGTGCCGCGGACACCAAAACGCGTTGCCCACGAATGGAGCCCGGCCGCGAGGTCGTGCTCGCGGTCGAAGAGCGCGTAGAAGAGATCGAACCCGGCGACCCAGAGCGCGACGGCTGCGGCCAGCGCCCACGCCTGCCAGGGGAGATCGCCCGTGACCGCCACCCACGCCCCGACGGGGGCGAGACCGAGCGAGGCACCGAGCCAGAGATGACAGAGCCAGGTCACCCGCTTCAGGTACGGGTAGACGACGAAGAGCACGACCGGGATCGGCCACAGCCAGCGAACCGTGGGATCGAGCTGGAAGACGGCGACGAGGTAGACCGCGAGCGCGAGCGCGCAGAGGCTGACGACCTGGACGCGCGTCAGCTCGCCCGCCGGCAGCTCGCGCCCCGCCGTCCGTGGGTTCTGAGCGTCGAGCTCGGCGTCGATCAGCCGGTTGAGCGCCATGGCGAGGGTGCGTGCCCCGACCATCGCGACCGTGACCCAGGCGAGCTCCGCGAGACCGGGCGAGCCGCCGACCGAGAGCAGCGCGCCGACGTAGGCGAACGGCAGCGCGAAGACGGTGTGCTCGAGTCGCACGAGACGCGCCAGACGCCGCGGCAGCGGCGTCGCGATCGAGCTCACACGGGCTCCTTCGTCTTCGAGACGAGCTCGATCGCCTCGATCCGGAGATTCCGGTCGATCGCCTTCGCCATGTCGATCACGGTCAGCGCCGCCACGGCGACCGCCGTCAGCGCCTCCATCTCGACTCCGGTCTGAGCCGTCGTCTCGGCGGTCGCCTCGATCGCGACCCCGCGCTCCTCGACGACGAGGTCGACCTCGACGAACGTCAGCGCGAGCGGATGGCAGAGCGGAACGAGGTCGCTCGTCCGCTTCGCCGCCTGGATGCCGGCGATCCTCGCGACCGTCAACGCATCGCCTTTCGGCAGGTTGCGGAGGCGCGTCGCAGTCGACGCGGCCATCGCGACGGTGCCGCGGGCAACGGCACGGCGGCGCGAGAGCGGCTTCGCTCCGACATCGACCATGCGCACCTCGCCTGTCGACGAGTCGACGTGGGTGAGCTCGTTCAGTTGCCCACCTCGACAACAGCAGCTGTCGCACGAGCGGCGGCGGTTCCAGAGCCAGTGCCCGCGTTCACCCGGTCATCGTAGCCCCGGGCACCCGCCGCTCGAGCTCGGCCAGCTCGAGCTCGGCCCACGCCTCGAGGTCGTGCGTGCGCACCCGGTGGCGAATCGCCGACTGGTGGGCCCGCCGCTCCTCGCGAGTAAGGGCGAGCGCGCGCTCGAGGGCCGCGGCCTGGTCGTCGACGTCGAGCGGGTCGACGGGTACGACCCAGTCGCCCAGCTCGTCGAAGGCGCCCGCGCCGCGCGAGAGCACGACGACGCCGTCCCGCTCGTTGACGAGCGGTGCCTCCTTCGCGACCAGGTTGAGACCGTCGAGCACGGGGTTGACGAGCAGCACGTCGTATTCGAGGAAGGCTGCCACCGAGGCCGGGTAGTCGTCGCGGACGTCGAGCCGCACGGGCTCCCAGCTCCCTGTCCCGAAGCGCTTGTTGACGGCAGCGACGCCCGCCTCGACAGCCTCCCGGTACTCGACGTACTCCGGAATCGCCTCCCGCGACGGGTCGAGGAGCGCGGCGAGCTGGATGCGTCCGTGGAGCTCGGGATGCCGCTCGAGGAGGAGCCCGAAGGCCTCGAAGCCGCGCACCGCGTTCTTGGAGGGATCCATCCGGTCGACACGGAGCACGAGGATCTCGGGTCGCGTTGCGCGAAGCTCGGCCCGGCGCGCGGCGACCGCAGGGCTCACGCTGAGGGCGTCGAGGTCGGCCGCATGGACGGCGATCGGGTTCGCGTGCGAGCGCTCCTCGGCGTCGGCGCCGCGTCCCAGGAGCGCCTCGCAGCTCTCGACGAACGCGGCGCGCCAGCGCTCCGTGTGGAAGCCGACGCTGTCGCAGGCGAGCAGGCTCTCGTGGATCCCCCGCGCCATCGCGCCCGGCAGCACCGACCAGTCGGTCGGCCCGACCCAGGGAATGTGCACGAAGTGCGCAATGCGCGTCTCCGGGCGGAGCTGCCGGACGAGCGACGGCACGAGGTAGACGTGGTAGTCGTGGACGAAGAGCGCGGACCCGGGTCGTGCGTCGAGCTCCTCGACTGCCGCTGCCGCGAGAGCGCGGTTCGCGTCGGCGTACGCGGCCCAGGGGCCGTCGAGATCCGCCCCCGGGTCGTGCTTCAGATCCCAGAGCCCGTGCTGGACGAACCACAGCACCGGATTCGCGACGACGGCGTAGAAGAGCCGATACACCTCGGGATCGTGCGCGACGAGACGCAGCCTGAACGGCGATGCGTCACCGAACCGCTCGGCCCTCGCGCCGTGCGCCGCAAGCTCACGGTCGGCCTCGCTCATGGCGCTCGCAACCCAGGCAATCGCGTGTCGATCGACGAGCGGTCGCAGCGCGCTGACGAGACCACCCGCACCCCGAACCGCCTCGATCGACCCGGACGCCTCGTACCGGAAGCTCACCGGACCGCGGTTGGAGACGACGACGAGAGGCTCGGTCACGCGCTACCCGGAAGGAGTCGGACGATCGCCGAGGGTCACATCGACCGTCATCCGGCGCGTGCCGCCCCGCAGAACCGTGAACGCCACCGTCTGCCCGGGGCGGAGCACGCTCGTCACGAGCCGCGAGACGTCGTCGGCGCTTCGCACCGGCCGGCCCGCGATGGCCACGATCAGGTCGCCCCCGAGCGTGACCTCGAGACCGTTCCACACCTCGGCGCGGGAGCCGCCTCGCAGCCCGGCCGAGGATCCCGGGGTACCGCTCTCGACCCTGGTGATGAGCGCGCCGCGGTCGCCCCCGAGGTCGAACTCTTCCGCGAGCCCGGGCGTCACATCCTGCGTCTGGATCCCGATGTAGGCGTACCGCACCCGCCCGGTTGCGAGCAGCTGCTCGAGCGCACGTCGCGCGACATCGATCGGAATCGCGAAGCCGACGCCCTCGGCCGTCCCGCTGGCACTTCGGATTTGTGCGTTGATGCCGATCACCCGCCCGTCGGCGTCGAAGAGCGGGCCGCCCGAGTTGCCGCGGTTGATGGGCGCATCCGTCTGGATCGCGTTCGAAACGGCGAAATCGGAGGTGAGCGAGTCGATCGAGCGGCCGATCGCCGCGACGACCCCCACGGAGAGCGACGTCTGCTGGCCGAAGGGGCTTCCGATCGCCGCCACCGGCTCGCCGACCCCGACCTCGGCGGAGCGACCGAGCGGCACGGGGGCGAGCGCATGAGCGCCGGGTGAGACCCGGATCACGCCGACGTCGCTGAAGAGATCCCAGCCGACGACCTCCGCCGCGACGCGCTCGCCGTCGGTGAACTCGACGTAGACCGCACTCGCGCCGCGAACGTCCGTCGGCGACTCGGCGACGTTCGTGATCACGTGGGCGTTCGTCAGGATCACGCCCTCGCGGTCGACGATGAACCCGGAGCCCTGGGAGCCGCCACCGACACCGAGATTCGCGTAGATCGTGACGACGCCGTCCGAGCGAGTGGCGTAGAGCCGCGCCGGGTCGAAGGTTCCGCCGACGCTCCGTGGGCTTCCGGTCTCGCCGGGTGGCGGCCGCGCCTCGTCGATCAGGACCGTCGTGGCGTCCCCGTCCGCGAGATCCGTGACGGTGACCGCGAGCAGCGCCGCGCCGGCGCCGAGCGCAGCGGTGAGGACGGCGAGGCCCGCTGCGGCCCAGGCACGCATCACGCCCACGGTAGCAACGCTCGTCCCTCGTTCCACGTGGAAACGGCCGGATGCGTTTTCACGTGGAAACGGCGAGCGCGGGACTCGGTACGTGCGGGAGCGCGAGCGTGAACGCCGTCCGGCCGCGCTCGACGCGGTGATCGACGGTTCCGTCCATGTGCTCGGCGAGCTCGCGCGCGATCGCGAGCCCCAGCCCGCTCCCGGAGGCCTGCCGCCCCTCGACGCGGTAGAACCGGTCGAAGATCCGCTCGACGTGCTCGCGCGGCACGCCCGGACCGTCGTCGGACACCGTCACGAGGGATCGGTCTCCGTCGACCGCGGTCGTGATGCGCACCTCGGTGCCCGCGGGTGTGTGGACGAGCGCGTTGCCCGCGAGCGCTCGCAGGATCTGGAGCACCCGCTCCTCATCGGCGAGCGCCCAGACGCCGTCGCCCGCGTCCAGAGCCAGCCGATGACCCGTCGCCTCCGCGAGGGGTGTGAGCTCCTCGACGATCGTTCGCGCTGCGTCGGCCAGCACGACCTCCTCGCGCTCGACGCGCAACCGCCCGACGTCGAGGCGGGAGAGGTCGAGGAGATCGGAGGCGAGCTTCGTCAGGCGCTCGACCTGCTCACGCGTCGTGACGAGGAACCCTGCGCGTGTCTCCTCGTCGAGCTCCTCGTCGGCCATCAGCTCGAGAAACCCCGCGAGCGAGAAGAGCGGTGTCCGCAGCTCGTGCGACGCGTTGGCGACGAACTCCTTCCGCGCCGTGTCGAGCTGCGCGAGCTGGACGCGCATCCGCTCGAACGCCGCCCCGAGCTCGCCGAGCTCGTCGTCGCCCAGGTCGACGACCGGCTCGTCGAACCGCCCCTCCGCGATCCTGTTCGCGGCGCGCTCGAGGCGCCGGATCCGCCGCGCATGGAGCGTCGCGGCGGCCGTCCCGAGGATCCCCGCGATCAGGAGCGCGACGCCGGTCGCATAGAGCAGCCGCCGTTTGACGACGCGGACGGTCGCGAGCTGATCCTCGATCGAGGTCGAGAACAGAACGACGTTTCCATCGAGGAGGGGCCAGGACACCTCGCCGAAGCTGCGTCCCTGCCGCGTGACGCGCCCCCGTGCCGCGCCACCGGTCCGCGCCGTCTCGAGTGCGGTCGGATCGTTGACGGCGCCGCCGCTCGCCGGCGTCGAGTCCGCGAGCGGCGTCAGGCGGTAGGGGTTCGGGCCGAGCACCTGGAAGACGACCACACGTGCGCGATAGAGCAACGCCGAGAGCTCCACGTTGCGGTCGAGGTCGAGCCCGAGGCTCGCTCCCTGGTCGTAGCTCGAGGCCCACGCATCCGCGTCCTGGCTGAGCTCTCGGAGCCGGGCGTCCACCAGTCGCTGCTCGAGCGAGGGGACCACCATGGCGTAGGCGCCCCCGAGCGCGCCGCCCACGATCAGGAGCAGCGCCACGGCCAGCGTCGTGCGGATCCCGCCGGGGAAGCCCACGTCAGCCCATCGCGTTCCTGAAGCGGTAGCCGGCCCCGCGCACGGTGAGGATCAACTCCGGGTCGCGCGCGTCGCGCTCGATCTTCTCGCGTAGGTGCCGTACGTGGACGTCGATCGTGCGCGGCTCGCGGTAGTCCGCGCTGCCGCGGATCCGCTCGAGCAGCTGGCGCCTGCTGAACACGATGCCCGGCTCGGCGGCGAGGAGCGCGAGGAGCTCGAACTCGACGAAGGTCAGCTGCACCGGGTCACCCCGCACGGCGACCGCGCGGCGCGGCAGGTCGATCACGACGTCCCCACGGTCGATCACCTCCTCCCGACGACCTGCGAGATGCGGCGTCGCGGCGCGACGAAGGAGCGCGCGGACGCGGCTCCTGAACTCGCGGATCGAGAAGGGCTTCGTGATGTAGTCGTCTGCGCCGAGCTCGAGACCGAGGACCTTGTCGAGCTCGTCGTCGCGGGCGGTGAGCATGATGATCGGCACGGTGCTCTCGGCGCGCAGGCGCCGGCAGACCTCGAGCCCGTCGACGCGCGGCAGCATGATGTCGAGGATCACGAGGTCGACGTCCTCCTCGCCGAAGCGACGGAGCGCCTCGTCGCCGTCGCGTGCCTGGACGACGCGGTAGCCGTCCCGCTCGAGCGGATACGTCAGCAGGGTCTGGATGGAGTCCTCGTCGTCGACGAGCAGGATGGTCGAGGAGGAGTCGGGCACAGGTATGAGTTTTGCGAAGCAGGATTCGGCAGGAGCCGAATCCTGCCGCTTGATCCCCGCCTGCGGCGGGGCAGATCCCTGAAGGCCGCCGCTTCGCGTCAGCGCTCCGCAGACGGCAACAGTACGGAGGCCAATCATAGCCTCGGTCAGAGAAGGCTCGATCCCGCTCGGCGCCTGCGGCGGCGCCCGCCTACCATTGCCCTTCCCATGGAGCCCGCCCGCCTCGGCAGAAATGGTCCTCGCGGAAGCTCCGCGACGCGGGCGAGGCGCGGGTCGGTCGAACGGCCGGTGGACATGCGCCTCGTGCGCAATCTCGGGACGCTCGTCGTCGCAGCCCTGCTCCTCGTCGTCGTGACGGTGGCGCGACCCGGCCCGCTTCCGGCGCCGGCCTTGCCCCCGGCCTTCGACGGCGCGACGGCGACGGGGCTCACGGTCGAGTTCGCGACGAACCACGCGAGTCGCGTCCCGGGGACGCTCGAGGCCGATCGCGCCGCGGACTGGTTCACGGAGAAGCTCGCGCTCTACGGGCTCGAGGTCGAGGAGGACGTCTGGCGCGAGGACGTGCCGGGCCTCGGCGGACGCCAGCTCCGCAACCTCGCCTCGGTCGTCGAGGGGACGCTCGAGGAGACGATCGTCGTTGTTGCTCATCGTGACAACAGTGGCCGCGGTGCCGGTGCGAACGACAATGCGAGCGGGACGGCGGCGCTCGTCGAGCTCGCGAGGGCCTACGCAACGGCCGGCACGACGGCGTCGTCGCGCACACCGCTCCACACGCTCGTGTTCCTCTCGAGCGACGCCGGCGCGTACGGCTCGCTCGGCATTGCACGGTTCGTTGCCCGCTCGCCGCTCGCTCCTCGGACGGTGGCGGTCGTCGCGCTCGACGGCCTCGCGGGGAAGACCCCCGTTCGGCTCGAGCTGGCCGGTCTCGGGCGGCGGTCACCGCCCCCCGCGCTCGTCCGGACGGCGGCGGCCCGGACGGCCGCCGAGCTCGGAGCGGACGCGCTCCAGCCCGGGCTCCTCACGCAGCTCGTGGCCCTCGGTCTGCCGTTCGGCTACGGCGAGCAGGCACCGCTGCTGGGAGCGCGCATCCCCGCGATCCGGCTCACGACCTCGGCGGACGGTGGCGCCCCAGCCGGTGCGGACGAGCTCGAAGGCGTCGACAGCCAGCGGCTGGAACAGCTCGGACGCGCCGCAGAATCGCTGCTGGCCTCGCTCGACACCGCCGTCGAGATCCCGTCGGGCACCGCGGCGACGCTCTACCTCGGCGACCGGGCCGTCCGCGGGTGGGCGCTGCAGCTCCTCCTGCTCGTCGCCGTGTTGCCGTTCGCGGGAGCGGCCTTCGATCTCCTCTCGCGCTGTCGGCGGCGCCGTCTGCCGCTGCGCCCCGCGTGGTGGGCGCTGCGGCGGCGGACGGGGCTCTCGATCCTGCTGCTCGTGGCAGTCGCGCTCGCGGCGCTCGCGGGGGCCTTCCCTCGCACGCCGGAGCTGCCGCCGCCGCCGGACGAGCCGCCAGTCGACTCGTGGCCCGTCGTCGCGATCGCGGTCGCCGCCGTCTGCGCGCTCCTCGTCTGGCTCCGCGGACGGGCGCGGCCGAGCGCACGCGCCGCCGTCACGGCCGAGTCCGAGCTTGCGGCGCACGCGGTCGCCTACGTCGCGCTCACCGGCATCGCGGCCGGGGTCGCCCTCGTCTCGCCGTTCGGGCTCGTGTTCGTCCTACCCTCGCTGTACGCGTGGCTCGTGCTGCCGCAGCTCCGCCGTTCGCCCGCGTGGGTGACGGACGTGGCCTTCGGCCTCGGGTTCCTGGGGCCGGTACTCGCGCTCGTCGTGCTCGCAGAGCAGCTCGAGCTCGGAGCCCGGGCCCCCCTCTACGCCGTCTCCCTGATGACGACGGGCGTCGTGCCGTGGGCGTCGACGGTGCTGCTCGCGGGCTGGCTCGCGGTCGCGGGGCTCGTCGGGACGCTCGCGGCCGGATGTTACGCCGAGCCGGCCGTGTCGAGGGGCAGGTAGCGGACGGTCGCGCCCGCCACGAGCTCCCCCTCGCCGCGCGGTATGTGGACGAGCGCATCGGCCGCGGCGGCATGGGCGATCATGTGCGACTCCTGCCCGGTCCCCGGTCGGAGAACGACCGTTCCGTCCCTCTCCTCGAGCACGGCCCGCTGGTAGTCGTCGCGCTCGGGTCGGCGGCTAGCCGGCGCAGCGAGGAGGCCGAGCCTGAAGCGGGGCGCGGGATTCGCGAGGCCTTGGAGCGCGCGGAGGGCCGGCAGGACGAAGAGGAGCCCGCTGACGAGCGCCGACACGGGGTTCCCCGGGAGACCGAAGACGAGCGTCGTCCCCCGGACGGAGAACGAGAGCGGCTTTCCAGGTCGCATCGCGACCCCCCAGAAGTCCTCCTCGGCTCCCAGGTCGGCGAGAGTCTGCCGGACGAGATCGTGCCGGCCGACCGAGACCCCGCCCGAGGTGACGACGACGTCCGCCGTGAGCGCCCGCTCGAGCGCGGTGCGATGCGCCTGCTCGTCGTCTGCCACCGGCGCAGTGCGTTCGACCACGGCGCCGCCACCCGCGATCAGGCTCTCGAGCATGAGACCGTTCGATTCGTAGATCTGCCCCGCGGCGAGGGGCTCGCCGGGCGGGCGAAGCTCCGTTCCCGTCGAGACGATCGTCACCCGCGGCCGTCGGGCGCAGCGCGGCTCGGCGATGCCCGCGGATGCGAGCGCCGCGAGGCGCGAGGGCGAGAGGAGCATCCCCGCCCGGAGGACACGGGCGCCCGCTGCGATGTCACCGCCACGGGGACGGACGTTGGCGCCGGGCGCCACCGCGTCACCCATCCGCACGAGCTCGCCGTCCGTCTCGGCGAGCTCGATCTGGAGAACCGCATCCGCACCCTCCGGCACGACCCCGCCCGTCGCGATCGACATCGCCTCACCCGCCCGGAGCGCCCGCGCGGCGGGCTGCCCGGCAGCGACGTGCCCGACCACGCGGAGCGAGCCGGGAGTGTCGGCGCAGCGCAGCGCGAAGCCGTCCATGGCCGAACTCGGGAAGCCGGGGAGATCGACGGCAGCGACGGCGGCCTCCGCGAGAACGCGTCCGGCGGCCTCCGTCAGCGCGACTTGCTCGGTCTCGAGCGGCCGCGCGCGGGCGAGCACTCGGGCGAGCGCCTCGTCGACGGTCAGCGGGACGGCCACGGCGGTGACGCTACCGACGGGGTACCCTCGCCGGGTGATCTCGGTCGTCGTCCCCGTGCGCGACGAGGAGCGCACCGTCGAGCCGCTCTACGACGAGCTCGCCCGGGCGCTCGAGCCTCGCGGAGAGCGGTGGGAGGTCGTCGTCGTCGACGACGGCTCACGGGACGGGACGCCCGAGGCGCTCGTGCGCCTGCACGCCGCGACGACGAACGTGAAGGTCGTCCGCCTGCGACGCAATGCCGGCAAGGCGGCGGCCCTCGACGCGGGCTTCCGCGAGGTCGAGGGCGACGTCGTGGTAACGATCGACGGCGACCTGCAGGACGACCCGGCCGAGATCCCGAAGCTGCTCGCCCGGCTCGACGAGGGTTACGACCTCGTGAGCGGGTGGAAGACGCGGCGCCACGATCCCTTCACGCGTCGCGTCCTCTCGCGCATCTTCAACTCCGTGACCGGACGGATCGCCGGCCTGCGGCTGCACGACATGAACTGCGGCCTGAAGGCCTTCCGGGTCGAGGTGGCCCGAGAGGTCGACCTGTACGGCGAGCTGCATCGCTTCTTGCCCGTGCTGGCGCACGATCTCGGCTTCCGCGTCACCGAGCTGCCGGTCCACCACAGGGCGCGGGAGCACGGCCGCTCCCGGTACGGGATGGAGCGGTACCTGCGCGGCTTCTTCGACCTCCTCACCGTCTCTTTCATGAGCCGGTACCGGCACCGCCCCCTGCACCTGTTCGGCGGGCTCGGACTCCTGCTCGGGTCGATCGGGACCGCGATCCTCGTCTACCTGACCGTCGTGAAGCTCACGGGCGAGCCGATCGGACGGCGACCGCTGCTCCTGCTCGGCGTCCTGCTCGTCGTCGTCGGGATCCAGTTCCTCTCGCTCGGCCTCGTCTCCGAGCTCGTCACGAGCCAGCATCGCGAGCGTCTCCGCGCGACAGGCGACCGCTCGGCCCGTCTCGTCGACGAGATCCTGCGCTGATCCACCTTCCATGAAGGCGCTCTACTTCGGCACCTACGACCGTGCCTCGCCTCGCAACACCCAGGTCGTCTCGTGCCTCCGTGGCGCCGGCGTCGAGGTCGTCGAGCTCCACCGCGAGGTCTGGGGACGCCACAACTGGTCGCTCGGGTTCGGACAGCTCGCACGGGTGCTCCGCGCCGAGCGCAACCTCGCCCGCGAAGCGGAGCACGAAGCCGACATCGTCCTCGTCGGCTATCCCGGACACTTCGACATGCCTGCGGCCAAGCGGGTCGCCCATGGCCGGCCGATCGTCTTCAATCCGCTCGTCTCCCTCCACGACACGCTCGTGGGCGATCGCGGCCGGTTCCGGCGGCACTCGCCCGCGGCGGCCGTGCTCCGTGCCGCCGACGCCTCCGCCTTCCGGGCGGCCGACCTCGTGGTCGCCGACACAGAGGCGCAGGCAGCGTTCTTCCGCACGACCTTCCGGCTCCCGGCCGAGCGCGTCGAGGTCGCACTCGTCGGCGCCGACGAGCCGCTCTTCCGTCCCGGCTGGCACCCGCCGGAGCCGTTTCGCGTGCTCTTCGTTGGCAAGCTCATCCCGCTGCACGGGCTCGAGACCATCCTCGCGGCCGCCAGGCTCGTCCCCGAGGTGCCGTTCACGGTCGTGGGCGGAGGACAGCTCGAGAAGCTCCTCGCGCGTCGTCCCCCGAACGTCGAGCACGTGTCCTGGTTGCCGTACGAAGAGCTGCCCAACGCCTACCGGACTGCGGGATGTGCGCTCGGCATCTTCGGCGAGGGGCAGAAGGCGACGCGCGTGATCCCGAACAAGGTCTTCCAGTCGCTCGCGTGCGCGTGTCCCGTCGTGACCGCCGACACGCGGGCGGCACGCGAGCTGCTGACGGACGAGGCCGACGCGCTGCTCGTGCCGGCCGGCGACCCCCTGGCCCTCGCCGCCGCCGTTCGACGC
>JACDBY010000295.1 GCA_013694685.1 Actinomycetota bacterium | reverse complement strand
ACGTAGACCTTCGTCGTCCCCTGCTCCTTCGCGAACTGGGCCACGGCCGCGCCCTGGTAGTCGTCCGCTGGTGCGACACGCGTGTAGTTGCGCGTCCCGGACGGGTAGTACTTGTCCGGCTCGGTGGAGTCACAGCCACCGGGCAGGTTGACGGTCAGGCACGGGTAGGTGTTCGCCGGTGAGATCATCGCGATCCCGCCGTCCGGGGCCTGGTTGAGCACCGGGATGATGATCGCAGCGCAGCCCGAGTTGAACGTGCCGATGACGCCGATCAGCTTGTCGTTCGCGGCGTAGGCGTTCGCGTTCTGCGAGCACTTCCCCGAATCCCACTTGGCCGCCTGCGCGGTTGCGTCGTCGCAGGCCTGGAACCCGATCGCGTAGTCCCCCGCCGAGTACTCGCGCTGCTGGAGGGAGTAGCGGATCGCGTCGTTGATCTGCAGCGTCTGCGTGCGCGAGGCGCCCTGCAGCGGCAGGTCGGACACGATCAGGTAGTCGGGTTCGCCGTCACCCTCGTACTCGATCTGGGTGCATGACGACGACGGCAGCGCCTCAGGGGCTGCCCCGCCGTCGTCTCCTCCGCAGCCCGTCGCGACAAGCGCGAGCGCGGCGACGAGCAGACCGGCGAGGAACACCCCATTTCTCTTGAGCGTCAAGCTTCTCCTCCTCCTTTGTGGGAGACCCGGCGCCCGGCCGCGACCGGGGGCCATCCGTTGCGTGGGCGGAAGTGTAAACCGCACGCCCGTCGCGCGTTGGCCCCGCACCAGCGCCTACCATCCGTCTGCCCGGCCGAAGTGGCGGAACCGGTAGACGCGGCGGTCTCAAAAGCCGCTGCCCGCGAGGGCGTGTGGGTTCGAGTCCCACCTTCGGCATCCGGACAAGTGGTAAGAACGATCTCGTGCGGATCGGGATCCTGACCGGAGGTGGGGACTGCCCCGGGCTCAACGCCGTGATCCGGGCGGTCGCGCGCCGCTCGTTCGACGGGGGCCACGAGGTGATCGGTGTCCGTGACGGCTGGCGCGGTCTCGTCGACGGGCTGACGGAGCCGCTCGGGCAGCGGGAGATCTCCGGTCTGCTGCCACGCGGCGGCACGATCCTCGGGACGACGCGTACGAATCCGTACAAGGTCGAGGGTGGCGTCGACCGCGTGCTCGCGACGTTCGCCGACGTCGGGCTCGATGCACTCGTCGCGGTCGGCGGCGAGGACACGCTCGGCGTCGCGGCGCGTCTGCACGCCGAGCACGCCTTTCCGGTGGTCGGCGTCCCGAAGACGATCGACAACGATCTCGCGGCGACCGACTACACGTTCGGCTTCGACACGGCAGTCTCGATCGCGACCGAGGCGATCGACCGGCTCCACACGACCGCCGAGTCCCACAACCGGGTCATGGTCGTCGAGGTTATGGGTCGGCACACGGGCTGGATCGCGGTCATGAGCGGGATCGCCGGTGGCGCCGACGTGATCCTCATCCCGGAGCAACCGCTCACGGTCGAGGACGCCTGCGCCGAGATCGAGCGACGCCACGCACGCGGGAAGGACTTCTCGATCGTCGTCGTGAGCGAGGGGTACGAGCTCACCTACTCGAGCGGGGAGTCGCGCCTCGTCGCCGGCGAGGCGCGAGCCACCGACCAGTTCGGCCACATGGTGCTCGGCGGGGTCGGCGATGCCCTGGGGAAGGAGATCGAGTCCCGCACGGGCTTCGAGACGCGTGTCACGGTCCTGGGTCACGTCCAGCGTGGCGGCACGCCGACTGCACGGGACCGCGTCCTCGCGACCCGGTACGGGCTGAAGGCCGCCTCCCTCGTCCACGAGCGGCGCTTCGGCAGGATGGCGGCGCTGCAGGGGGACCGCATCGTCGACGTCTCGCTCGCCGAGGCGACCGCCGAGCTGAAGACGGTGCCGCCCGACTGGTACGAGGTCGCGCGGGCCTTCTTCGGGTGAGCGGGTTCGCGCTCGCAGCGATCGATCTCGACGGCACGCTCCTCCGCAGCGACTCGACCCTCTCGGAGCGCTCGCGACTGGCCATCGAGCGGGCTCTGGCCGCGGGGCTGCAGATTCTCGTCGTCACGGCCCGCTCGCCGCGCTCCGTGCGCGAGATCGCCCGCGACGCCGGTCTCCGCGGTCTCGCGATCTGCGCGAACGGGGCGACCCTGTACGACCTCGACGCCGACGCGATCGTGCGGCACTCGCCGCTCGAGACCGCCGTCGCGCATCGCGTCGTACGCGAGCTCCGGGAACGAGTTCCCGGCATCTCGTTCGGCTGGGAGCTCGAGCTCCGCTTCGGGAGCGAGGAGGCCTACGAGGCGCTGCGCGCCACGGAGGGCTGGCCGCGTCCCGGCGACGCCTACCCGGTCTGTGACGCGCTCGC
>JACDBY010000193.1 GCA_013694685.1 Actinomycetota bacterium | reverse complement strand
GGCGGGCACCGCCCTCTTCCCCGATCGCAGCTATGTCGTAACGCTCGACAGCCCCCGCGACACTGCGCTCTCGACCGAGGACGTAAAGGTCACCGAGGACGGCACGCCCGTCAAGAACCTCGCAGTTCTCTCCTCCGCTTCGGCCGAGGGCATCGGCACCGTCCTGCTGATCGACTCGTCGAACAGCATGAAGGGCTCGATCGACGACGCGATGGTCGCGGCGCGCACCTTCGCCGCACGCAACCCGGGTCAGCCGCTCTCCGTCGTCTTCTTCAACGCGAAGCCGACCGTGGCGCTGCCGCTCACGACCGAGCGAGAGCGAGTCACGGCCGTTTTGGCTAAGGCACCGAAGCTTGCGGAGGGCACGCACATCTACGACGCGCTTGTCGCGGCGGTGGCGCAGGTGCGCGGCTCGGCGCTCGGCGCCGCGCGGATCGTCCTCCTCTCGGACGGCGACGACGTCGGCAGCGTCACGGCCCTCGATTCCGCCCTCTCCCAGCTCGAAGCGGAGCGGATCCGCGTCTTTACGGTCGGGATCGAGTCGTCCGACTTCTCGTCGACCGATCTCGAGCGGATCGCCGACGAGACCGGCGGCTCGTACGCCGCTGCGGCGTCCTCCGAGGGGTTGACCGAGGTGTACAACGAGCTCGGCTTCCAGCTCGGAAACGAGTACCTCCTCCGGTACCGCTCCGTCGCCCGGCCGGACGCAAACGTCGACGTCGAGGTCTCTATCGTCGGTGCCGAGCCGGTCGCGTTCTCGTACGACAGCCCATCGACCGGGACGGGTGGTCCGTACGCGCCGAACTCCCTCGACAAGATCTGGCAGTCCTGGCTCCTGCTCCCGCTGCTCGTGGTCGTCGTGCTCGGGCTCGGCTTCTTCACCGTGCGCGCACTGCTAAGCCTGAGATCGAACAAGGCGCTTATCGCCCGGCTCGGCGACTTCGTGACTCTGCCGGAGGAAGAGGTCGCCGCCGAGCGACGGAAGGAAGTCGACGCCCTGCTCGCCGCGGTCGGCGACCAGAAGCAGCGTAGGCGGAACTGGCGCTGGATGGACGGCTTTTCCGAGGACGTCGACATCGCACAGATCGACCGCGAGCCGCGCAAGATGCTGTGGGCGGCCGTCGTCGTCGGGCTCCTGCTGGGTGTCCTCGCGGGCGCCCTCGTGAGTCCCTTCTGGTTCGTGCTGGCGATCGTGCCATTCGTCGTGCTCAACCTCTACGTCCGCGGTAAGGCCCGCAGGGTTCGCAACAACTTCGCGGAGCAGCTGCCCGAGAACCTCGACGTCCTCGCCTCCGCCCTCCGCGCCGGGCACAGCTTGGCGGGCGCCATGGGGGTTGTCGCCGACGAGGCCCCCGAGCCCTCGAAGCGTGAGTTCTCCCGTGTCGTCACGGACGAGGCACTCGGGATCCCGCTCGACGAGGCGCTCGAGGTGACCGCCAAGCGCATGCAGTCCACCGACATGGATCAGGTTGCCGTGCTCGCGCTCGTGCAGCGTGAGGCGGGCGGCAATACGGCGGAGGTGCTCGATCAGGTGGTGAAGAACATCCGTGCACGCATGGACGTGCGGCGGCTCGTCAACGTGCTCACCACGCAGGGCAAGTTCTCTTCGTGGGTCGTGGCCGGCGTGCCGGTTGGCGTCACGCTCTTCCTTATGCTCTTCAACCCAGGCTTCCTCGACCCGATGATCAACACGTTCATAGGCCAGGTGTCGTCGATCGCCGCCATTATCATGGCGGGTCTCGGGTTCTACGTCATCCGACGCATCGTCGCGATCGAGCTCTGATCATGATCCATTTCATCCTCATCCTCGGCCTCTTCCTCCTCGCGATCGCCGTGACGATGATCATCCGCGGCGCGACCTCCCCTGGAGGGCCGTCGACCGAGACGCTCGAGCAGATCGGCGCCTACGGGTTCGCAGGCTCGCTTCCCTCGTCGGATCCGGATCAAGATGCGCCTAGCCTCAGCTCGCGCTTCGGCGACCTCGCTGCGGGGATCGGGCGAAACCTCGGGCAGCGGTTCACGCGTCTGCGTGGAAAGGACTACAGGGCCCGCCTAGTTGCGGCTGGCATGTACACAACGACTCCGGAACGACTGCTCGGGACACAGTTCCTGCTCGCGGTGGGTCTCGCGTTCTTCTGGTTCTTCCTCGGTGCGGTCGGTGGGATGAGCGGGTTCATGGTCGTGCTGGGCGCCTTCGCGGCAGTCGTCCTCGGCTGGATGATGCCGAGCTTCATCGTCAACATGCGCGGCCGGAAAC
>JACDBY010000178.1 GCA_013694685.1 Actinomycetota bacterium | reverse complement strand
GTGTACGGGCGACCCTCCCGCTTGTGCTGGCGCCAGTTGTGGTTGATGTCGCAGAAGCCGCACTCCTCCTTGGCGCCGAAGTACTGGCAGAGCCGCAGCACGGTGAGGTAGATCAGATAGCCCCACTGGATCGTCGGCGCGGTCTCCATCACCGTCTTCCCGTTCGCGAGGGTGTGCCGGTAGTACTCGGGCATCGGTGGAAGTCCCACGTCGGCGAGCGGACGACCGTCGAGCGTGAGGCCGAGTGCGCCGTCCTCGGTTCCCGCGACGCGGTACGGCGAGTCGGGGTTGACGCGGACGGAGACGATCGTGCGGCGGAGCCCGTACGGTCCGCCGGTCAGCGCGAGCTCCTCCGGCGGCCGCCTCCGCGCCGCCTCGCCGAGCTCGGCGAGTGGGCGCTGGTCGAAGGAGAAGATGAAGTACGACTTCGGCTTCACCTCGCCGTCGAGGTTGTCCGAGAGGGCCGACTCGTCGAACGCGATCCCGGTACGGAGTAGATCCTCCTTGAGCACCGCCTCCGGTGGAATGTGCGGGAACCGCGTGATGAGCGACTCGACGAGCGCCGTTCGGTTCGCCGACACGTTCGTGCTCATGCCCTCAAGGTACCGTCGGAGGCCGCCTCGGCCGGACCGCGTCCCACGGATCGTTCGTACGGAATGCGTGAGGATCTCCGGCGTCGCGACGAGGCTGCTCTACGCTCGGTCGGGGTCGATGCGCCGTCTGCTCCTCATCGCCGCGCTCTCGCTCGCTGCTGCGTTCGTCGCGGAGCAGGGAGCCGCGGCTCCGCGCGAGCTCTGGCCGGGCGTCACCTTCGAGCCGGGCGTCCAGTTCACGCCCCGGGGACCTGTCGCGATCAACGTCCTCCGCGGGCCGAGGCCCGGGGGGCTCACGACTCTCGAGCCCGTCCTCTCGAACGACACGGTCGTCGGGCGAGAGACGCTGACCGAGATGCAGCGCCGGCTCGCGCCGAGGGCCGCCACCGCCGGTGTCAACGGCGACTACTTCACGTTCGCGACGGGGCGGCCGTCGGGTGTCCTGCTGAACGAGGGCCGGCTCGTCACGCCGCCGAACGCCGACCGGGCGAGCGCGGGCGTCACGACCGACGGACGGCTCGAGGTGCGCCGGGCGTCCTTCGTCGGAAGCTGGCGCGGGTTAGGAGGCACGCGCATCGTGCGCGGACTCAACGCGCCGCCGACACCCGACGGGTCGGCGCTCTACACGGACGCGTACGGGCCGTCCACGCCCGAGCTTCCCGGCAGCGTCGCCCTCGTTCTGTTCCCGTTTCCCACGGCGACGCCGGAGGTGGATCTCGCCGCCCCCGTCGTCGAGGTGCGAGCCGGCGGTGGTGCGGTCGCGATCCCGCCCGGAGGCGCGGTGCTCCTCGCGCGCGGCCAGTCGGCCGCGGCCGCCTCGGCGGAGGCAACAGTCGGCACCACGCTGACCGTGCGCCTCTCGATCAAGCCGGTCTGGCCCGGGGTGCTCTCGGCCTTCGGCGGTGGCCCGCAGCTCGTTCGCGACGGCCTCGCGCTCTACCGCTCGGGCGAGAAGTTCACTACGAGCCAGCTCGGCCCGCGCGCGCCGCGCAGCGCGATCGGCCAGCTCCGCGACGGCCGCATCGTGCTGGTCGCGGTCGACGGTCGCCAACCCGGCTACAGCATCGGGCTCACGAGTTACGAGCTCGCCCAGGCGCTCGTCCGGCTCGGTGCCGTGACGGGGATGGGGCTCGACAGCGGCGGCTCGACGACGATGGCGTTCGACGGAGCGCTGCTGAACCGGCCGTCCGACGGTCGCGAGCGGGCGATCTCGACCGGGGTGATGCTGCTCTACCGAGGCGTCTTCGCGCCGGAACCGCCCGCGCTCGTCTCGCCGAACGGCGACGGCGTCGCCGAGTCGCCCGAGCTCGCATATCGGCTCGTCCGGCCGTCGACGGTGACCGTGACGCTGCGCGCTCCCGACGGCACGGCGCCCTTCTCCTCCGTCACCCCGCAGCAGCCGGGAACGTACCGTCTGCCGTTCCCACCACCGAGTCCGGTCGGGAGTCGTCCCGTCCCCGGTCGCTGGGCGCTCGAGGTGAGCGCCGTCGACGATGTCGGCCAGCCCTCGGCGATGACGCGGCCGTTCGTCGTCGACGACACGCTCGGCTTCCTCCGCGTTCCGAAGCTCCGCGCGGTGCCGCCCGCCGGCCGCTCGATCGTGGTCTCGTGGCGTCTCGCGCGTCCGGCACGCACGAGCGTCACGCTGCTCGATCCGGCGGGCCGGGTCGTTCGCCGGCTCCTCGCAACGAGCCGTCTCGAGGCCGGCCAGCGACAGCTCACCTGGGATGGGCGAGGGCCGGCGATGCGCCGCCTCGCCGGCCCCTTCGTCGTCAGGGTGGTCGCCACGAGCGAGGTCGGCCGCACAGAGCTCGTCGCGCCGATCAGCCTGACGAAGGCCCGCGCGCCGAAGCGTCGCTAGGTTTCCGCGATCGTGCTCGCGAGCATCCTGAGCGACGCCCTGCACGCGATCACGGACGGGGTCACCGCTGCGATCGGCGACTACGGGCTCTACGCCATCTTCCTCCTGATGCTCGTCGACGCCGTGCTCCCCGCCGCGAGCGAGGTCGTCATGGTCTACGGCGGTGCACTGGCGGCCGGCGCTTTCGCCGGGCAGTCGGCCACCGTCTTCGGCTACGAGCTGGAGAGCGGCCTGCCGGCCTACCTCGGTGTCGCGATCGCAGGATCCGTCGGGTATCTCGTCGGCGCGATCGGGGGCTGGTATCTGGGCGCCGCGCTCGGGCGGCCGTGGCTGGAGCGCCACGGCAGGTGGCTCCACCTCAACGAGGCGAAGCTCGACAAGGCGGAGCGCTGGTTCGACCGGTGGGAGGAGTGGGCCGTCTTCGTCGGCCGGCTGACGCCCGTCGCGCGTTCGTTCATCTCGATCCCTGCCGGTGTCTTCCGCGCGCAACTAGGCCCGTACGTGTGGCTCACGCTCCTCGGCTCGGCCACCTGGTGCTTCGCGTTCGCGGGCGCCGGCTGGGCGGCGGGCGCCAACTGGGAGCGGTTCCACGAGGGGTTCCGGTACGCCGAGTATGGCGTCGTTGCCATCGTTCTCGCCGTCGTCGTGTGGCTCTGCTGGCGCTTCGTCCGGCGACGTCGCCGACCCGTGGACGAGGTCGCGTAGGCCCCGGACCTGTCCGGCCCCTGCCCGCTAGAGCAGGGGAATCGGGCCGAACACCCGGGTACACTCGGGCAGTCGTGATCCCCCTCGTCGACGTCAAGTCCCAGTACGAGCCGCTGATCCCCGAGCTCAAGGAGCGGTTCGCAGAGATTCTCGAGTCCGGCCGGTTCATCTTCGGGCCGGAGGTCGAGGCGTTCGAGCGCGAGTCGGCCGCCTATCTCGGCGTGCCGCACGCGATCGGTGTCGCGAACGGAACCGACGCGCTCGTCCTCGCGCTCGAGGCGATGGGGATCGGTCGCGGCGACGAGGTGATCTGCCCCGCCTTCACCTTCTACGCGACCGCCGAGGCGATCGCCCGGGTCGGCGCGACGCCCGTGTTCGCCGACATCGGCCCCGCGACGTTCAACCTCGATCCTGAGGACGTCGCGGCGCGCATCACGACGCGCACGAGGGCGGTCGTGCCGGTGCACCTCTTCGGTCGGCCGGCGCCGCTCCTCGAGCTCGCCGCGCTCGGCGTCCCGCTCCTCGAGGACGCCGCTCAGGCCTTCGGCGCGCCGGGGATCGCGACGACCGGCGTCTGCTCGACCTTCAGCTTCTTCCCCTCGAAGAACCTCTTCGCCCTCGGCGACGGAGGACTAGTTGCCTGTACGGACAACAACGTCGCCGACACCGTACGCAAGCTGCGCTTCCACGGCTCGGTCGACAAGAAGACCTTCGAGCTCGTGGGGACGAACTCCCGCCTCGACGCGATCCAGGCCGCCGCGCTCCGCGTCTTCCTTCCGCAGCTCGCGGGCTGGAACCGGGGCCGGCGCCGGGCAGCGGCGCTCTACGCCGAGCTCGGCCTGGGGGACGCCGTCGAGCTGCCTGCCGAGGACGGCGGCCACGTCTACCACATGTACGTCGTCCGGTCGGCCGATCGCGACCGCGTCGCCTCCGCTCTCGACGAGGTCGGGATCGCGTCGGCGTCCTTCTACGTGACGCCGCTCCACCTCCAGCCTGCGATGGCCTACCTGGGGTACCGGGCCGGCTCGCTTCCCGAAACCGAGCGCGCGGCCGCGGAGAACCTCGCGCTTCCGATGTGGGGTGGGATCTCCGCAGAGCAGCAGGAGCAGGTCGTCGCGACGGTCAAGTCGGCTGTCGGCGTCGCCGCGTAGGGGCGCCTCGATGCGGAGCCCGGTCACCCGTCACTCGATCTGGCAGGCCGCCGTCGATGCCGGCCTCGTGGCAGCGGCGTGGTGGCTCGCCTGGACGCTGCGGTTCGAGGAGCGCCCGGTCTACTACGACCACTACCTCGACTGGACGATCCTGCTGCTAGTTGTTGGCATCAAGCTGCCGGTCTTCGCGTTCGCCGGCTTCTACAACAGGTGGTGGCGATACGTCTCGACGCGTGACATGTGGACGGTCATGCGAGGCGTGGCACTCGCCTCGATCGCGGTCTTTCTCGTCTTTACGCTGTTCGACGTCCACCGTGCGGCCGTCCCGCGGGGTGTCTGGTTCATCGACCTCCTCCTCTGCCTCGCCCTGGTCGCCGGCTCGCGGCTCCTGGCGCGCACGCTGATCGAGCGGCCGCTGCCGGGTCGAATCGTGAACCGCGGCAGGGCCGTGATCGTCGTCGGCGCGGGGGATGCCGGCCAGCTCGTCATCAAAGAGATGCAACGCAACCCCGCGCTCGGCTACACCCCGATCGGGCTCCTCGACGACGACCCGCGGAAGCGCAACCTCCGGCTCCACGGGGTGCGCGTCCTCGGCACGATCTCCGAGCTCGAGCACATCCTTCGCGACCGCCGTCCCGACGAGGTGCTGATCGCGATCCCGTCCGCCTCGGGCGCGTTGCGGGCGATGATCGTCGACACCGCGCGGCGGCTCGACGTGCCGGTGAAGACGCTCCCGAGCCTCTCCGACCTCGTCTCGGGCGACGTCGACCTCGCGCGCCAGCTGCGACCGGTCGAGGTCGAGGACGTGCTCGGTCGCGAGCCGGTCGACGTCGACATCGCCTCGATCTCCGACTACCTCGCCGGCGAGGTCGTGCTCGTGACCGGCGCTGGAGGGTCGATCGGCTCGGAGCTCTGCCGTCAGATCGCGCGCGTCGGGCCGGCGAAGCTCGTGCTGCTCGACAACGCAGAGCCGGCCCTCTTCGAGATCGAGCGCGAGCTCGTCCGTGAGCGGCGCTTCCTCGCGGCGGCCGCGGTCGTGGGTGACGTCAAGGACGCGGGCAAGCTCCGGCAGGTGTTCGACAAGTACCGCCCCGGGGTCGTCTTCCACGCGGCGGCCTACAAGCACGTCGCGCTCATGGAGGCGAATCCGCTCGAGGCGGTTCGCAACAACACGCTCGGCACGAGAGTGGTCGCGGACGTGGCCGTCGAGTTTGGCGCGAAGCGATTCGTCCTCGTCTCGACCGACAAGGCTGCAAACGCCCGCACGGTGATGGGGCAGTCGAAGGCCCTTGCCGAGTGGATCGTCGAGACCTGGGGTCACCGCGCGGACGTCGCCACCCGGTTCGTCGCCGTTCGCTTCGGGAACGTGCTCGGCTCGTCCGGATCGGTCGTCCCGATCTTCCGCCGGCAGATCGCCCGCGGTGGACCTGTGACGGTCACCCATCCCGAGATGACCCGATTCTTCATGACGATCCCGGAGGCGGTGCAGCTCGTCGTCCAGGCGGGCGCGATGGGCGGCCGCGGACAGGTGTACGTGCTCGACATGGGTGAGCCGGTGCGGATCGTCGACCTGGCCGAGAAGATGATCCGGCTTTCCGGGAAGGAGCCGGGCGTCGACGTCGCGATCGACTTCATCGGCCCCGCTCCCGGCGAGAAGCTGCACGAGGAGCTCGTCGGCGGGGACGAGACGGTCTCGCCGAGCCGGCACCCGAAGATCCAGCTGATCGCGCGACCCCCGATCGACCCGGAATGGCTCGAATCCGAGCTCGCGCAGCTCGAGCGGCTGGTCGAGGAAGGGGAGACACTCGAGCTCGTCGGTGAGCTCCGTCGCGTGGTGCGCGATCCGCGGCGCGTCCCGGCGGCCGTCCCGCAGACCGACCCCGCCGCGATCTGACCTTGCCGGCCCCGGTCTTCGCCGTGGGCGACGTCCACGGTCATCGCGACGTCCTCGTCGGGTTGCTCCGGGACGCCGGCTTGCTCGACGCGAGCGAGCGGTGGTCGGGAGCAGAGGCGAGACTCTGGCTCCTCGGCGACCTGTTCGATCGGGGACCGGACGGGATCGGCGCGCTCGAGCTCGTTCGACGTCTCGAGCGCGAGTCGACCGGCGCCGTCCGCTGCCTGCTCGGGAACCACGAGGCGCTCATCCTCGCCGCCCGGCGCTTCGGGGACGAGGACACGGGCTTCACCGGTCAGTCCTTCCTGGACGTCTGGAAGCTGAACGGCGGGCTGGACGCGGATCTCGCCGCGCTGACCGACGAGCAGGTGGGCTGGATCACGCACCTGCCGCCGCTCGCCCGCGAGGGCGACTGGCTCCTCGTGCACGCCGACACCGACGCGTACCTCGACCTTGGAGGCTCCATAGAGGAGGTCACCCACGAGACCGGCCGGGCGCTTCGGGTCGGCGACGCGGCACGCGTCGACACGCTGCTCGGGATCCTCTCCGACCGCCAACGCCTCGATGAGATGGGCGCCGTCGACGCGCTCCTCGGCACTTTCGGCGGCATGCGGATCGTGCACGGGCACACACCGATCGCCTCGGTCGTCGGGGCGGAGCCACGCGACGTGACGGGTCCGTTCGACTACGGGGCAGGGCGCGTCAGGAACATCGACCACTGCCTCTTCGCCGGCGGGAACGGCTTCGTGGTTCGACTCGACGAGGCGGACGGTGGGCCAGGCCCGAGAGCCTGACCCACCACTCGATCGCTAGGCGCCAGGTACGCGGAGCAGGACGAGCTGCCCGCCTGCGCGCTTCTTCGTGTAACCCCGCTTCAGCGGGCCCGGATCGTCGGCGGGCGCAACGATCTCCTTCTCCAACCAGAGCGTGCTGGCCTGGATCGTGACAAGGAACGCTCCTGGGCCGAAGACCTCGGAGGCGTCGACGACGCCGCTCGACTCCCAGTCGCCGAGATTTCCTGCCCGCGCCGCGTCGACGTCGGTCGGCCCCTCGTCGGCCGACTGGTCTACTTTTGCGGCGACCGTCATGTCGCCCTCGGCGAGCTTGACCCACCAGAGACGAGCCGTCGTTGCCGCGGGATCCGTCGAGCCGACGGGGAACTGCTGACTCGATCCCGGATCCTCCGTCACCATCAGGCTGCCGGCCGCCGTCGTCTCGAGATTGTCGGGCTGATGGATCTCGCCGAGCGTCTTGACCGGCTGGTCGTCTCCCTCGATCAGCAGCGAGAGCGTCGCCTGTGTCGGGTCGTCCGGATCTGTGAACTCGAGCTTCCAGATGCGGCCGTTC
>JACDBY010000170.1 GCA_013694685.1 Actinomycetota bacterium | reverse complement strand
GCGCCCCTGACCGAGGTCGAGCGGCGCGCCGACGATCGTCACGGTCATCGGCGTCGCGGCGGCCACGGCCCGGGAGGCTACCGACCGCGCCGTACGGGAGCCGCGACCGGAGCCCGGCTACACTCCTCGTCCCGGGCGAGGTAGCTCAGGTGGTAGAGCACACGGCTGAAAACCGTGGTGTCGCCGGTTCGAGTCCGGCCCTCGCCATTGACGACCGAGGCGAAGACGATGGAGGGGCAGCGAGGGCCGGTCACGGTCGTTTCGCTCCTGGACGACCTCCGGACGCTCGGTGTCGAGGCGGGCATGACGCTCGTCGTCCACTCTTCCCTCTCGGCGATCGGCTGGGTCAGCGGCGGGGCCCAGGCGGTGGTGCTTGCGCTGTAGGAGGCGGTCGGGCCCCAAGGCACCCTCGTGGTGCCGACCCACTCGACGTCGCTGTCTGAGCCCTCGCTGTGGCAGAACCCACCGCTCCCCGACGCCGCGTGGGTGTCGGCAGCGCGAGCGTCGATGCCCGCCTACGACCCGTATCTGACGCCGACCCGCCAGATGGGTGCGATCGTGGAGGCGTTCCTCCTCCAGCGTGACGTGCAACGCAGTGGGCACCCGCAGCACTCGTTCGCGGCGCGGGGGCCGCTGGCAAAGGAGATCACGGAACGCCACGAGCTCGCCTACGGTCTCGGCACAGGCCCGTTGGCGACCGTCTACGACCTCGACGGCTGGGTCCTTCTGCTCGGTGTGACGCACGCGAACAACACGTCCTTGCACTTGGCGGAGTTTCGGTCGGGCACGAGACCGCACCAGGCGCAGGGGGCGCCGGTGCTCGTGGACGGGAGACGCGAGTGGGTCACCTTCGACGACATCGACGGCGACGCGGACGCCTTCGACGCCCTCGGTGTCGACTTCGCCCGTGAGACGGGCCTCGAGCGTGTCGGGAGCGTCGGTCGCGCCACCGGGCGGCTCATGCCCCAGCGCGCGCTCGTCGACTACGGCGTGGAGTGGCTTCGCCGGATGCCAAACGGTCACTGAGGACGGGACGCGAGCGCGACTCGCGCGACGCTCGGCACAGCGAGAGACCCGTCGGGCTGGAGGTAGTGCACGAGACGGCGCTCGGCGCCGACGCGGATCCGCTCTCGATCGTCCGGCCCGACCGCCTCCAGCAGCTGGGTCAGCATGCGGGACGTGTCGCGGATGACGTCCCACCACTCGCCGAGCGACCGGCTCCGCCAGGTCAGCGGGACGTCCTCGACAGCGTCGACGGCGAGCCCGCCGGCTTCGAGCGCCGCCTGCAGCCGGCCCTCGTCCGAGAGCCTGAATGGCCCGGGCTCGTCTGGAGCGGGACGTTCGAGCAGCCCGAGCTCGAGCGCGCTGCGCCCCGCCGCGGTCAGCCAGTCGTTCGCTGCCGGATCGGCCCAGACGGCGACTGCCGCGCGTGAGCCCCGACGGAGCACCCGACCGACCTCGGCGGCGGCCGCCTCGGGGTCGGGAACGAGCATCACTCCCCATCGCCAGAGAACCCCGTCGACGGAGCTGTCGGCGAGAGTCAGGCCGGCGGCGTCCTGCACGTCGAAGCCGAGTTCGTCACTCTCCTCGAGGCCGAGCTCGCGTGCGCGCCGCCGCGCCGCCGCGACCATGGACGGAGCCGCGTCTGTCGAGAGGAGTCGACCGCCGCGTCGCAGCCGGGGGAGCGCGAGGAAGCCCGTGTCGCCGAGACCTGCGCTCAACTCGAGGATCGTCTGACCAGCCTGCGGGTCGAGCAGCTCGACGAGGCGCTCCGAGACGGGACGCGTCGCTCGCCAGAAGAGCTCGCGCCGACGCTCCCAGCCGTCGGCGACCGAATCCCAGCCCGAGATCGGGTCGGCGTCGGCTGCTATACGCGCACTCCCGCGAACCGCGGAATGACGTCCCGGCCGTAGGCCTCGAGCGTCTCCTCCTGGCTGTGCGTCATGAGGTAGATCGAGTAGTGGTCGACGCCGATCGACTCGAGGTCGCGCAGCTTCGTCGTGATCTGGTCGACGTCACCGAGCACCGAGAAGCGGTCGCAGATCTCGTCGGTGACGAACTCCCCGTGCTTCGCGCCGACCCGCGAGTGCTCGTCGTAGTCGTAGAACTTCCGTGCCTCGACGTAGTCGGTGAGCGCCGTCGGGACGACCGAGCCGTCCGTCCCGTAGCGCTCGATCAGGTCCTTGACGTGGTTCGAGACCATCGCCGGGAACCAGCGGGTCTGTTCTCGACCTTCCTCGAGCGGGCCAACGTGACTCGGCGCGCAGACGATGCACTGGAGCTTCGACGGGTCGCGACCCGCCTCCTCGGCCGCGGCGCGAGCCGTCGCCATGATCCACTGGATGATCTCCGGGTCGGCGAGCTGGATGATGACCCCGTCGCCGACACGACCGGCGACACCGAGCGCCTTTGGGCCGTACCCCGCGACCCACATGGGGATCTCGGGCAGCTCCGACCTGACCCACGGGAACTTGAGCCGCTTCTCGTTCCACTCGACCTCGTGGCCGTTCATCAGCGGCTTGATCATGCGGAGGCTCTCCTCGAACTCCGCGACGCGGACGGGCTTCTGGCCGATCGTGCGTCGAGCCGAGTCGCCGCGACCGATCCCCATCACCATTCGACCGCCGGAGATGTCGTGAAGCGTCGCGTAGAGGCTCGCGAGGACGGTGGGCTCACGTGTCCCGGGGTTCGTCACGAGGTGCCCGAACTTCATCCTCGAGGTCGC
>JACDBY010000144.1 GCA_013694685.1 Actinomycetota bacterium | reverse complement strand
ACGTGAACTTCTACGTCTCGCTCGCCGAGGCAGCGCGCGGTCCGATCGTCGAGCTGGCGGTAGGAACGGGCCGCGTCGCGATCCCGGTCACGCAGCGGACCGGTCGACGTGTGATCGGGATCGACCTCTCCCCCGCGATGCTCTCGGTGGCGCGCTCGAAGGCAGCCGCAGCGGGTGTCGAGCTCGAGCTTCGCGTCGGCGACATGCGCGAGCTCCAGCTCGACGAGGCCACCGATCTCGTCATCTGCCCCGGTCGCTCGATGCTTCATCTCGAGAGCCACGAAGAGCGTGTCTTGGTCATGCGTCGCGTCGCGAGAGTGCTCGTCCCGGGCGGGCGGTTCGCGTGGAACGCGTTCGTATTCGATCCCGAGGTCGCGGCCGAGATCGGTGGGATCTGGCGCGACGAGAACGGGATCCGCAACCGTTCGAGCTACGACGAGGCCGAGCGCCGGATCGCTCTCGAGCTCGAGGGTGGAGCGATCGTTCACCTCTGGTGGGTCGACCGCGGCGAATGGCAGGCGGCCGTTGCCGAGGCCGGTCTCGAGGTGGAGGCGCTCTACGGCTGGTTCGACCGGCGGCCGTTCGACGCCGAGAGCCGCGAGTTCGTCTATGTCACCCGGAAGCCCGGTCCGTGACGGAGGCGCTCTACGACCGGATCGCGCGCCTCTACGACCCCTGGTCGGTCTCGGTCACCGAGGATATCGGGTTCTACGTCGAGGAGGCCGTGGCCTCGGGCGGCCCGGTCGTCGAGCTCGCTGTCGGCACCGGTCGGATCGCCGTGCCGATCGCGCGGGCCGGGGTACCGGTGATCGGGGTGGACGAGTCGCCGGGAATGCTTTCCGTTGCGCGGACCTACGCCGAGCGAGAGGGCGTCTCGAGCCTTGTCGATCTTCGGCTCGGCGACCTCCGCGACCCACCCGTCGACGAGCGGGTGCCGCTCGTGACGATTCCGTTCCGGTCGCTCCTGCACATGCCCGACGACGACCAGAAGCGTCGCGCCCTCACGGCGGCAGCAGGTCTGCTCCAGCCGGGCGGTCGGCTCGTCTTCGACGTGTTCTCGCCGAGCGCGGCGGACATCGAGGAGACGGACGGGCTCTGGCTCGAGCGTGAGCAGGGCATCTTCGAGCGTGCCGACTGGGACGAGCGCTCGCGCACGCTCGTCCTCTCGGTCCGCGACCGCGAGCACTCGGCCCGGATGGAGCTCCACTGGCTCTCGGCGCCGGAATGGAACGTGCTCGTCGAGGCAGCTGGGCTCGAGGTCGAGGCGCTGTACGGATGGTTCGATCGCCGATCCTGGTCGGAGGGCGAGGATCAGATCTGGGTGTGCCGCACGCGCTCTACGCGATCGCCGACCCGGACCGTTCCGGGCGCGAGTACATCGGCGTAGACGCCGAGGCAGATCTCGCCCTCGATCCGACCGCGGATCGCGTCGAGCTCGCGTAGGGCATTGCGGTCGCGGACTCCGGTGTCGGGATTCGCCGACGGGACCGCGCAGCGCGGTGTCGGCTCGCCAACGAGGAGCGTCACCTCACCCACCTGCACGCGCCGGTGCCGCCAGGTCTCCTCCTCGAGCGGTTCCATGCCGTCGAGCTCGAGCAGCATCCTGAACCGCCTGCCGTCACCGTCGAGAATCCCAAGAGAGGAGCGCGAGACGAGCGTCGCCGGCCGTGAGTCGGTCGCCCACGCGCCGTCCGCACGCTCTACCAGTGTGAGTGAGCGCCCGGCGAGGTCCGAGAGCGCGTCGGCGTGCGGCCCCTGGGCAACGTGGCCGCGGATCCGACGTCCGTAGACCTCGACCTCGGTGGTCGCACCTCTCGGCACCTCGGCCTCGACGTGCTCCCCACCGGGAAGCGTCAACGAGAGGACTCGCGTGTCGGGGCGCCAACTGGCGGCTGTCCGCACCAGCGTCGTGTCGCGCTTCCCGTTGTAGAGGCGCCTGCCCTCGTCGACGAGCAGGAACCGGCGGTCGTCGCGCGCTCCGTCCGGCCCGAGCTCGATCGCGTCCGGGTGCGCCAGTCGGAGGCTCTTGACCGGTGTGACGTTGATCCGTGAGACGCGTACCCCGGTCATCGAGGGCGCCGATGCTACTCGTCGACCTGGATGGCGACTCGTACGCCGCCGGACGGCGCACGAATCGAATAGCATCGCGGCCGATGGTCTGGCTCATCGTGATCCTGGCGATCGTCGCCCTCCTCGTGGTGGCGCTGGTCGTGCTCTACAACCGGTTCGTCCGGCTGCGGAACCGTGTCGACAACGCGTGGGCGCAGATCGAGGTGCAGCTCAAGCGCCGCTGGGATCTGATTCCGAACCTCATCGAGACGGTCAAGGGCTACGCCGAGCACGAGCGCGGCACGTTCGAGGCGGTCACGCAGGCGCGCGCGAACGCACAGAAGGCGACCGGGCCCGCCGAGACTGCCGCTGCAGAGGGCATCCTGGGCCAGGCGCTCGGTCGTCTCTTCGCGGTCGCCGAGGCCTATCCCGAGCTCCAGGCCGACGAGAACTTCCGCCAGCTCCAGACCGAGCTCGGCGAGACCGAGAATCGGATCGCGGTCTCGCGTCAGGTCTACAACGACACGGTGCTGACCTACAACAACGCGATCCAGACGTTCCCGGGTGTGCTCGTCGCGAGCCCATTCGGCTTTGCGAAGCGCGAGTTCTTCGAGACGGATTCGACGCAGCGCGAGGTGCCGCAGGTCGACTTCTCGCCGGATCCGCCGAGCGTCGCACCCACAGCACCGCCCGCCGGGCCGGGCACGGGCGGCGCCCCCGGTGGCACGAGCTAGAGGGCTTGCGCTCGCGGCGGCCGCCGTCGCCGCTCTCAGCCTCGCAGGAGCAGCGCACGCCGAGACGTACCAGCTCGTCGCGAGCGACGTCCAGGTCGAGGTCAGACCAGACGGCTCGGTCGCGGTCGACGAGGACCTCACGGTCGCGTTCTCCGGCTCCTTCACCTACGGATTTCGCGAGATCCCGTTGCGCTCGGGCGAGCGGATCGACGAGATCGGGGTCACCGAGCGCGAGACCGCATTCCAGCCGGGCGCCTCGACCGCGCTCGAGCCGGGCGGCCCCCCGGGACGGTACGGCGTCGAAGACCTCGGCGGTCGCACGCGCATCGTCTGGCGCTTCGAGTCGGAGGGGTTCCAGGAGCGGACGTTCCGGATCCACTATCGCCTCGCCGGGCTCGCGATCGGCTACGACGACGTCGTCGACGTAAACCTCAAGGTCTGGGGTGACGAGTGGGAGCAGTCGCTCGGTCGACTGAACTCGACGATGCGCGGGCCCGCGAACGTCGTCAAGGCCTGGGGCCATCCGGTCTGGGTGCGTGGCGACGTGACGCTCGAGGGGCGAGACGCCGTGCTCCGTGCGCTCGACATCGGCTCGGGGCAGTTCGTCGAGCTGCGCGCGCTCTACCCCCGCGAGGCGTTCAGCTCGACCGGCGGCATGCAGGTGCGTGACGGCGCAGGGCTCGAGCGCATCACCGCGGAGGCGCTCGAGGACGCGCGCTCGTACGAGCGAGACAAGGAACGCATCGACGACGCGCTCGCGCATCCCTGGCGCTGGATTCTGATCCTGCTCGCGCTCGGCGCCCTTCCTGCGCTCGCGATCGCCGCGGTCGTCTACTGGCGCTTCGGACGCGAGCTCGAGACGGGTTACGATCGTGAGTACGAGCAGGAGCCGCCGACGGAGACGGAGCCCGCGCTCGTGCCGACGCTTCTCCGCCAGGGCGGTGAGGCCGGCTCGTTCGAGTTCACGAGCACACTCTTCGACCTGATCCGCCGCGGCCACTACACCGCGACGCCGGTCGTCACCGAGCGGAGCATCTGGGCGGGACTCCGCACCGAGAGGGTCTCCGATCTCGAGCTCTCGAAGGGCACGCCGGTGGAGCTCACTCCCTGGGAGACGTCGGTCACGCACGTCGTGAACGC
>JACDBY010000098.1 GCA_013694685.1 Actinomycetota bacterium | reverse complement strand
ACCCGAGCCGATCCGCACGATGTTCCCCTCCGCCAGCTCGAACACGTGGATCGGCAACCCGTTCTTCACGACCGACACCGCCGCAGCGCTTCGTGCACTCGAGATCGGCGCGGAGGCCATCCTGATGGCCAAGCACGGCGTCGCAGGCGTGTACGACGGTGATCCGCGCGTCGATCCGTCAGCGCGCTTCCTGCACGAACTCACTCATTTGGAGGCGATCGAGCGCGGCCTACGGGTCATGGACACGACCGCGCTCTCGCTCTGCATGGACAACAACCTCCCGATTCACGTCTTCGAGCTGGCGGACGGGAACATCGTGCGGATCGCCTCGGGTGAGAGAATCGGGACGCTGGTGACGACGCCGGAGGCTGCGAGTTGAGCTGGGTAGGGCAGGAGGGGGCTCGTGGGGGAACCATGGGTTCCGCCACGTCGAACGGGTTGCCGATCCACGTGTTCGAGCTGGCGGAGGGGAACATCGTGCGGATCGGCTCGGGTGAGAGAATCAGGACGCTCGTCACGAGCGGATCGGCTGCGTCGTGACGGATCGTCGGGCAAGCGATCGGGAGGAGGCATAGGTGGCCGCGATCGAGGAGTTCCTCGCAGACTGCGAGCGACGGATGGACGGGTCGATCGAGCACACGCGCAGCGAGTTCCAGAGCATCCGCACGGGCCGCGCCTCGACGGCGCTCCTCGACCGCATCACGCTCGACTACTACGGCGTCCCGACACCGCTCTCCAACATGGCGACGATCTCGGCCCCGGAAGCCCGTCTCCTCTCGGTGCAGCCGTACGACCCGACGCAGATCAAGGCGATCGAGAAGGCCATCATGGAGTCCGACCTCGGCCTCCAGCCGTCGAACGATGGGAAGCTCATCCGGCTGCCCATCCCGGCGCTCACCGAGGAGCGGCGCAAGGAGCTCGTCAAGGTCGTCCGGCGGTCGGCCGAGGACGGGAAGGTCGCGATCCGGAACGTCCGGCGCGACGTCATGCGCCATCTCGAGGAGCTCGTTCGCTCCGGTGAGGTGGGAGACGACGAGGAGCGGCGCGGAGAGGCCCAGGTGCAGAAGCTGACCGACGACCACGTGAAGCGGATCGACGAGCTGCTGAAGCACAAAGAGGCCGAGATCATGGAGGTTTGACCGCTTCGCGGCCAAACCTCTAGAAAGGCAAGAGCTATTTCCACTTCTTCTAGTGCTCGGGACGGAGTCCCGCGCACCGTCGCGATCATCATGGACGGAAGCGGTCGCTGGGCCGCGCGGAACGGCGTCTCCGTCGCCGACGGTCATCGTGCGGGCACGCGCGCACTCCGGCGCACCGTCGAAGCCGCGATTGACCTGGGCATCGAGGCGCTCGCCGTCTACGCCTTCTCGACCGAGAACTGGACGCGACCCCCCGACGAGGTCGCCGACCTGCTCGAGCTCCTCTCGGAGACGATCGACGGGGAGCTGCCCGACCTCGCGAAGCAGGGCGTCCGCACTCGTTTCGTCGGTCGGCGCGACCGGGTCGAGGGGTGGCTCGACGCCAAGATGCGCGCCCTCGAGGAAGAGACGGCGCACCTCGAGACGCTCCAGCTCTGGATCGCCTTCGACTACGGAGGCAGAGCGGAGCTCGTCGACGCGGCGCGGAGGCTCGTCGCGGACGGCGTGCGCGCGGAGGACGTCGACGAGGAGGCGCTCGCCGACCGCCTGTATGCACCGGAGCTCGCCGAGATCGACCTGCTGGTGCGTACCTCGGGCGAGCTGCGGATCTCGAACTTCATGCTGTGGGAAGCGGCCTATGCCGAGCTCGTCTTCACGGAGACGCTGTGGCCCGACTTCGGCGAGGCCGAGCTGCGGTCGGCGGTGGAGGCGTACGCAGCACGCCAGCGGCGATTCGGGGCCAGGGCGGCTCGTTGACGCCGCTCGTCTCGCGCGTCGCCGTCGCGGCGGCGCTCCTCCCGCTCGTCCTCGGGCTCGTCTGGCTCGGGGGCTGGTGGCTCTTCGGGCTCCTCCTCGCAGGCGGGCTCCTCGCTCTCCACGAGCTGTACGGCATGGCGCGCGTTCTGCGGCCGGTCGTGCTCGGCGGGTACGTAGGGCTCGCTCTGACGCTGCTCGGCGCGCAGCTCGGGGGGCCGGAATGGTTGCTCGGCGGCATCCTCGCCACGTTGCCGGCCGCCCTGCTCGTGTTCTTCATCTCGAGCGCGCGCCAGAACGCCGCTGCAGGACTCGCCACGACCGTCCTCGGCGTGGCGTGGGTCGGCGGCGGTCTCTCGCTCTTCGTCCTGCTGCGTGACATTCCCATCGACGGTCGCTTGCTGGTCTTCACGACGCTCCTGACGGTGTTCGCGGACGACACGTTCGCGTTCGTCGTCGGCCGTGCGATCGGGCGGCACCGCCTCGCTCCCGCGATCTCTCCAGCGAAGACGTGGGAGGGGTTCGTCGCGGGCACGCTGGCAGCCGTCGGCGTCGCTTTCTTCGCGCTCTACGAGCAGGATGTCCTCACCTCGGGCGAGGCGGTCGTCCTCGGCGTCGTGATCGCGCTCGCGGCGACGCTCGGCGACCTGTTCGAGTCGGCGATGAAGCGCGATCTCGCGGTGAAGGACTCGGGGCGACTGCTCGGCGGCCACGGGGGTGTGCTCGACCGGATCGACTCGCTCCTCTGGGCGGGGCCGGCGGCGTACTTCGCGCTGCTGGCGCTGACGTGAGCTGGCGAGGCGCTTTGGCCCCGGCGGACGGGAGCGACGTGGCGGTCGGGATGGTGCGATAACGCCGTCTCAACGGAGCGCCGGCCCGGCTCAGGCATCCTTGCTCGGGTGAGACGCGTTGCCTTGCTGGGTGCAACGGGCTCGATCGGCCGCCAGGCGATCGAGGTCGTCGCAGCGCATCCCGAGCTCGAGCTCTGTGCGCTCCAGTCCGGCTCGACCTCGCTCGAAGCACTCGCCGCCGAGCATGGCGTCGATCATGTGCGGGTCGGGGGGAATCCGGTGCCGCTCCTCGAGGCGAGCCGCCCCGACGTCGTCCTGAACGCGGTCGTCGGTTTCGCCGGCGTCCGTGCGACGCTCTGGTCGCTCGAGCAGGGCGTGACGCTCGCGCTCGCTAACAAGGAGAGCCTCGTCGCCGCGGGCGAGCTCGCGGTGCGTGCCCGCGAGCGGGGAGGAGGCGTGCTCGTCCCGGTCGACAGCGAGCACTCGGCGTTGCATCAGTGCCTGGAGGGGCGTGATCCGCGAACCGTCCACGCGCTCGTCCTGACGGCGTCTGGTGGCCCGTTCCGCAGTCGGCCGCGAGCCGAGCTGGAGAGCGTCACGATCGACGAGGCGCTCGCGCATCCGACGTGGGCCATGGGCCCGAAGATCACGATCGACTCGGCGACGCTCGCGAACAAGGGTCTCGAGCTGATCGAGGCGCACTGGCTCTTCGACGTCGCGTACGACCGGATCGACGTGGTCGTCCACCCGACGTCGATCGTGCACGCACTCGTCCGGTTGCGCGACGGCGCGCTCCTCGCGCACCTCGGGATGCCCGACATGCGCGTCCCGATCTCGTATGCGCTGACGTATCCCGAACGCGCGGCGACGAACGTCCCGCCGCTCGAGCTCGAGGGTCTCAGGCTCGACTTCGAGGCCGTCGACGACGAGGCGTTCCCGATGCTCGCACTCGCCCGCCGGGCCGCTGCGCGTGGGGGCACGATGCCCTGCGCTTACAACGCGGCGAACGAGGTGGCCGTCGACGCGTTCCTCGCCGGAACCATCGGATTCCTCGAGATCGCAACGATCGTTGAGGCCACGCTCGAGCGCGTGAGCGGGGCACCCGCCCGCGACGTCGACGATCTCGTCGCGGCAGACGCCGAGGCCCGCCAGCTCGCCGCGAGGGGGCTGCAGCCCGCATGACGATCGCGTACTCGATCATCGGTCTCGGCGTCCTGATCTTCGTCCACGAGCTCGGACACTTCCTCGTCTCGCTCGGCCTCGGGATGCGCCCGCGCCGGTTCTACATCGGCTTCCCGCCCGCGATCTGGAAGACGACCCGCAACGGGATCGAGTACGGGCTCGGCGCGGTCCCGCTCGGCGGCTTCGTCAAGATCCCCGGGATGCACCGGCCCGCGCCCGTGGACGTGGACGTCGGGCTCGGACGCGCGGTCGGCGAGGCACAGGTGCTCGCCGCGCCGACCGATCGCCTCCGCGCCGCCCTCGCAGCCGGCGACCACGACACGGCGCGCGACGCCGTCCGCGTCCTCCGCGAGCTCGTGGACGAGCAGAAGCTCGACCCCAGGGTCGACGTGGCCGCACGCAAGGGGCTCGACGACCTCGACGACGCGCTCGGGCCGAATGCCTACTGGCGGGCGCCGACGTGGAAGCGCGTCGCGGCAATCGCGGCCGGCCCCGTCGCGAACGTCGTGCTCGCCGTGGTCGTCTTCGCGATCCTCTTCATGACCTCCGCCGGGAAGGCGACGACGACGATCGATCGCGTCGCTACCGACTCTCCCGCCGCCTCGATGGGACTCCGGGCCGGGGATCGCATCGTCTCCATCGGCGGGACGCCGGTGGGTCCCGCAGACGTCTCGCGGGTCATCGCGGGCTCGGGCGGCCGACCCCTGACGGTCGTCGTCGAGCGCGACCGCGAGCGCGTGACGCTGCCCTCCACAAGGCCGGAGCCGATGGACGGCGCGTACAGGCTCGGTTTCGTCCTCGCGGGCACCGGCCTCCCCGTGCACGAGGCCCTGGGGAAGGCTTTCGTGCTGACCTGGGATGTCACTCGCGAGATCGGCAAGGCGCTCGGACGCCTCGTCCAGGGTGAGGGGCGTGAGGAGATCTCGAGTCCGATCGGCATCGTCCAGGGCTCGTCGAACGCGGCGGAGGAGGGCGCCCAGAGCTTCGTCTTCGTCCTCGGTTTGATCTCGCTCTCGATCGCGCTGCTCAACCTCCTACCGCTGCTGCCGCTCGACGGCGGTCACATCGTGTTCGCGGTCGCAGAGGGGGTTCGCGGGCGCGCTGTACGCCGCGAGATCTACGAGCGCGTCTCGGTGGTCGGAATCGGGATCGTCCTGCTCCTGTTTGTCGTCGGGCTCTCGAACGACATCGGGCGCCTCTCCTGACAGAACGCCTCAGGTGAACGGAGACACCAGGCGCAAGGCGTCGTCGAGACGTCGTCCATAGGCCGCGCGATCGATCTCGACCGCACCGAGCGAGGCGAGGTGCGCCGTCAGCCACTGGACGTCGAGGAGCCGGCGATCCGCGTCGCCCGTGGCCCGGAGCCGCTCGACGAGAGCGACGTACGCCGCCTTCGAGGCGTCCGTTCTCGTGTGGAACATCGACTCGGCGGCGAAGAGCCCACCGATCGCGACGCCGTAGAGCCCGCCGGCGAGGCCCGCGTCGTCCCACGCCTCGACGGAGTGCGCCCAGCCGAGCTCGTGCAACGCCGCGTAGGCCTCCACGATCGAGTCGTCGATCCAGCTCTCGGGCGCACCGGGGCGAGCGCAGCCGGCGACGATCTCCCGAAACGCCGTGTCGACCCGGATCTCGTACCCCGCGGCCGCCCGCCGCAGCGTGCGCGACCGTCGTGCGCCGTCGAGCGGCACCACGGCGCGTCGCCGTGGCGAGAACCATCCGACGACACCCTCGACGGGCATCGGGAAGAGCCCCAGGCGGTACGCGGCGACCAACGTCCCTGGTTCTAGGTCGCCACCCACGGCCCAGAGGTCGCTCGGGTGGTCGTCGGCTGCCGGCACGAGCTGCCAGGCGGTCCCGGGAGGCTCGGCGGGCATGAGGAGATCCTGCCCGCCCGGCTACCCTGAGGGTGTGCCCAGCACGCGCCAGATCAGCGTCGGCGGCGTCGCAATCGGCGGCGGCGCACCCGTCGTCGTCCAGTCGATGACGCTCACGAAGACCCACGACGTCGAGGCCACGACCGCCCAGATCGCAGCGCTCGTCTCGGCAGGCTGCGAGCTCGTGCGCGTCGCCGTCCCGAAGCTCGAGGATGCGAACGCGCTGCCGCTCATCGTGCGCCTCTCGCCCGTGCCGGTGATCACCGACATCCACTTCAACGCTTCCCTCGCACTCCGGGCGATCGAGGCCGGCGTGCATGCCGTACGGATCAATCCGGGCAACATCGGCGGGCCGGACAAGACCGAGCAGGTGGTCCGTGCAGCGAAGCGTGCCGGGATCTCGATGCGGATCGGCGCGAACGCGGGCTCGCTGCCGAAGCACCTCGAGGAGCTCGCGCGGCGGGACACGGCCGAGGCGCTCGTCGTCGAGGCGCTCGAGCAGGTGGAGATCCTCGAGCGGCTCGAGTATCGCGACTTCAAGATCTCCGTCAAGGCCTCACACGTGCCGACCATGATCCGTGCCTACCGGATGCTCTCCGAGAAGGTGACCTATCCACTCCATCTCGGTGTCACCGAGGCCGGGACACCGTTCGCCGGCTCGATCAAGAGCGCCGTGGGGATGGGCTCGCTGCTCGCGGACGGGATCGGCGACACGCTCCGCGTCTCGCTCACGGCCGATCCCGTGAAGGAGGTCGAGGTCGCCTGGGAGATCCTCAAGGCGCTCGGTCTGCGGGAGCGCGGCCCCGTGATGATCGCCTGCCCCTCGTGCGGCCGTGACAACGTCGGCGTCGAGAGTCTCGCGATCCTCGTCGAGGAACGTCTGCGCGACTATCCGCAGGCCTTCGAGGTGGCCGTGATGGGGTGCGCCGTGAACGGACCGGGGGAGGCTGGCGACGCAGACTTCGGTATCGCCGGCGGCCGGGACGTCGGCTTCGTCTATGCCCACGGTCGCGTTCTCAAGAAGGCGTCCTCTGACATCCTGATCGACGAGCTGTTCCACGAGATCGACCGGTGGATCGAGTCGGGCATGCCGCGACCGAAGCGGTTGAAGCTCGCGAAGCCGGCCGCGCTCGCGATGGCCGAGGCGAGCCTGATCCCGCTGGGGTCTGCCCCGGGGTCTGTCGCCGGAGGGGACTGACCCCCGCAACCGGCGTTGGTCTGCGACAGGCGTCCGCTCGTAGCACCGGGGACAGACCCCTTCGGGGTCAGACCCCTTCGGGGTCGCGTCCCTCGAGCCGATAGCGTCTGAGCATGCATCTGCGGCAACTCTTCGGTGCGCTTGGCCTCACGCTCGTTCTCGCGGTCGCGGCCGGCTGCGGCTCCGAGCAGACCTCGTCGACGGTGCCCGACTCGGCGAGCCTCGCGCCCGCCGACGCGATCGTCTACGCGACGCTGACGACCGACGACGGGTCGTCCCAATGGGAGAAGGCGGAGAAGGTGCTCGAGCGGATCCCCGGCGCCCGAGACGGCCTCGCGGGCGCGATCGAAGGCTCGCTCGCCGAGGAAGGGCTCACGTGGGAGCGCGACATCGCGCCGGCGCTCGGCCCAGAGCTCGTGATCGTCGCGACGGCCGACCTGAAGCCCGTCGTGCTCCTCCAGCCGGAGGACGACGAGAAGCTGACCGCGCTGCTCGAGAAGGGCGACGAGGAGTTCGTCAGGGGCAAGGCCGACGACTGGGTGGCGCTCGCGCAGACGGAGGCAGATCTCAGGGCGTACGAGACCGCGCGGGGCCGGGGCACGCTCGCCGACAACCAGGCGCTCCGGGCCGGCCTCGAAGCGTTGCCCGAGGAGAGCCTGGGCAAGGTCTGGATCGATTTCGAGGCGATCACCGGTCGTCTCGGCGAGCTGCAGGAATCGCTGCCACAGGACTTCGACCTCGGTGTCGAGTGGATGTCGATGGCGCTCGCCGCCGAGGGCACCGGGATGCTCTTTGCGATGGGTCTGCGGATGCCCGGGGGCGGCGACAGCCGCTACGAGCCGGAGCTCTTCGCCGAGGTACCGGAAGACGCCGTCGCGGCAATCTCCTTCGGCGGAACGCAGGGGACGCTCGACCGGCTCCGGGGCGGCGCCTCGCTCGACGACATCTCGCGCGAAGTCGAGCAGGCGACGGGCGTCTCTCTCGACCGCCTCGTCGATGCGCTCTCCGGCGAGGGGGTCGTGTACGTCCGGAACGGGAACGGCCGGGTGCCGGACGTGACGATCGCGCTCAGGCCGCCCGATGCCGACGAGACGTTCGCGACGCTCGACCGCGTCGCCCGGAAGGTCGCCGAGCAGCTCGACACCCAGGTCACGACCGCGACCGAGTTCGGCGCCGAGGTGTCGAGCCTCGAGATCGAGGACGTCGTCGTCAAGTACGGTCGAGCCGACGCGAGCACGATCGTGGTGACGACGGGGAACTCGGCGTTCGCGAGCCTCACGGGCGACGGCCCGAAGCTCGTCGACTCGGACGGCTACCAGCGCGCGTCGGAGGACGTCGGCGGGCTCGAGGGCCCGACGAAGGGCTTCGTCTACGTCGACGTGGACGGTCTGTTGCCGCTCGTGGAGTCGATCGCGGGCGGCGAGGCGGTGCCGCCTGACGTCCGGGAGGGCGTGGAGGCGTTCGACTCGTTCATCCTCGAGGCGAGCGGCGAGGGCGACACGACCACGGTGCGCGGCTTCCTGCGTGTGAACGAGTAGCTCGCGGGCGAAACGGGCCGGTGAGGTCCGGCCCCTACGTAGGATTGCCCGATGCTGCAACGCCAGTCAGCCCTCTTCCTGCCAACCCTGCGCGACGATCCGGCCGACGCCGAGGCGGTCTCGCACCGCCTGCTCGTCCGCGCAGGGCTGATCCGCCAGGTCGGTGCCGGGCTCTGGACGTACCTGCCCGCCGGCTGGAGGGTGCACGAAAACGTGGTGCAGATCGTCCGCGAGGAGATGGACGCAATCGGCGGTCAGGAGATGTCGATGCCGGTCCTCAC
>JACDBY010000083.1 GCA_013694685.1 Actinomycetota bacterium | reverse complement strand
GCGGCGTCGGCTTCGCGCTCGGGTTCAAGAACATCTGCTACTCGGAGGGCTTCGACGACTACTGCACGGCGCGCGTCGTGCTCCACGCCGACGGCAGCGCGACCGTCCACTCCGCGGCAGCCGAGGTCGGGCAGGGGGTCGTCGGGGTAATCGCGCAGGTGGCGCGGACCGAGCTCGGCACCGACGCCGTGACCCTCGCGCCACACACGACGGCCTCAGTCGGCTCCGCCGGCTCGGCCTCGGCCTCGCGGATGACCTGGATGGCGGCCGGGGCGGTACGGGACGCGTGCCGGGCGGCGCTCGAGGAACGCGACCGACAGGGCGGTGGCGAGGTCGACGTCGAGCGTGTCTACCGCCACCCCCGCACGACGCCACTCGACCCCGAGACGGGGCAGGTTACGGGCGAGCGCGCCCACGTCGCCCTCGCGGTAGCGGCGATGAAGGTGGTCGTCGAGGTCGACGTCGACCTCGGGTTGACGCGCGTCGTCTGGGTCGGCACCGCACAGGACGTCGGGCGCGCGATCAACCCGCTCGCGGTCGAGGGACAGATCGAAGGTGGCACCGCCCAGGGGCTCGGGCTCGCGCTGATGGAGGAGCTCGTGACGCGCGACGGAGAGATCCTGAAAGCGAGCTTCACCGACTACCTCCTGCCGACGACGCTCGACATGCCGCCCGTCGAGATCGAGCTCGTCGAGGTCGAGGAGCCGGACGCGCCCTACGGCGCGAAGGGTGTCGGCGAGCCGCCGACCGTCGTCTCGACGGCGGCGATCGTCTCCGCGATGCGCACTGCGACAGGTCGTCCCCTCACGCGCGTGCCGGTGCGACCGGACGACATCTGCCTCTGAGCATCCGGCTCAGACGTATCGCGTGAGCGCCCGCACGACGCGGTCGACCTCGTCCTCGGTCGTCGTCGTCGCCAGCGGCAGCGCGAGGGCGCGCTCGAACGCCTCGTCCGCACCCGGGAAGTCGCCGCGTTCGCGGTACGCCGAGAGGCGGTTCACGGCGTACGTGCCGATCTGCGCCTCGATGCCGTCTGCGCGCAGGCCGGCGAGCGCCTCGTCGCGGCGCTCCAACCGGATGACATACGCCTGCCAACCGTGCCGATCACCCTCGGAGGCCGAGGGCGTGCCCACGAGATGCTCGAGCCGCTCCGTGTACCAGCCGGCGACGCGCTCCCGCGCCGTGAGCAGGCTCTCGAGGCGCCTCAGCTGCGGGATCCCGAGCGCGCAGAGCAGATCGGGGAGGCGGTAGTTGAGCCCCGGTACGGCGATGTCGATCGGGTCGCCCGCCAACCCGTGGTGGCGGAGTCGGCGCGCGCTCGCCGCGAGCTCCGCCTCGTCGGTCGTGATCGCGCCGCCCTCACCCGTCGTGACGATCTTGCGGGGGTGGAACGAGAGGCAGGCGAGCAGGCCGAGGGCGCCGCAGGGCGTGCCGCGGTACCGCGCCCCGAGCGCACCGGCAGCGTCCTCGAGCAGGGCGACCTCCTGGGGCACGGCAGTCTGCAGCTCCTCCCAATCGACCGGCCGACCGAAGAGGTGCACCGCGAGCACCGCCCGCGTCCGCGGCGTGACCGCCTCGGCGACGAGCTCCGGGCGGACGAGGAACGTCTCCGGATCGACGTCGACGAGGACGGCGCGCGCGCCACTCAGCTCGACCGCGTTCGCGGTCGCAGGGAAGGTGTAGGCGGGGACGATCACCTCGTCGCCGCGCCCGATCCCGAGAGCGAGGATCGCGAGGTGAAGAGCCGCTGTCCCCGAGGAGAGGGCGACTGCATGCGCGGTGCCGACGGCATCGGTGAGGGCAGCCTCGAACGCCTCCACCTGCGGGCCCATCGTCAGCTGGCCGCTCGCGACCACCTCGGCGAGCGCGGCGAGCTCGGCCTCACCGACATCCGGTCGCGCGAGCCTGATCGGCTCGGAGGTCACGCCGGCGAGCCGAGCCGGGCGCGATACCAGGCGATCGTCCGCTCGAGCCCCTCATCCAGCTCGACCTGTGCCTCGAAGCCGAGCAGCGCGCGCGCCTTCTGGATGTTCGGGATCCGGAGCTCCACGTCCGTGTAGTCGAGCGGCACGAAGCGGATCTCGCCCGGGCAGCTCGTGAGCCGCTTGATCCGGGTCGCCAGGTCGTAGATGGTCACGGCCGAGCGGGCATTGCCGACGTTGAAGCTCTCGCCCACCGCTCGCGGGTGCTCGAGCGCAAGCAGCAGCGCCTCGACCATGTCGTCGACGTAGCACCACGCCCGGATCTGCGCTCCGTCCCCGTGGATCTCGAGATCGTGTCCGCCGAGAGCCGCCTCGATGAACGCCCTGATCGCGCCGCCACCGATCTGGCCAGGGCCGTAGATGTTGAACGGCCGCACGGAGACCGACGGGATGCCGAGCTCGGCGTGGTAGGCGTGCGACATGTGCTCGCCCGCGAGCTTCGAGACGGCGTAGGTCCAGCGGGCCTCGCCGACCGAGCCGATGGACGTGACGTGACCCTCCTGGACGTTGAAAGCGTGCTGGCCGAAGACCTCGCTCGTCGAGAACTCGACGAGGCGCTCGACCGTGTCGATCGTCGCCACGGCTGCCTCGAGCACGTTGTACGTCCCGATGACGTTGACTCTCATCGTCCGCACGGGGCTCCGGAGGACGGTGTCGACTCCCGCGATACCGGCCGCATGGATGATGTGCGTGCACCCCGATACGACCTCGGTCAAGCGCTCGAGATCGAGCACGTCGCCCTCGACGAGCTGGAAGTTCGGGTGCGACGCGAGCTCCGTGCCCGAGAGCGCGTCGCGGTGGAGGTTGTCGATCGCGACGACCTGGTTCGCGTCGACGAGCCGTCGCGCGAGCGTCGTACCGATGAATCCGGCGCCGCCGGTGACGACGACGCGTTTGCCCGTCAGGGACACGCGGGGATGGTAGAGGCTCGTCACAGGCTGCCGCCCCGTGACGACTGCCGGGCTCGACGGCGTACCGTAGTCGGAGATGCGCGCCGTCCTGGTCGTCTGCTGTGTCGTCGCCGCGCTCGCGCCCGTCGCGAGCGGTGCAACGGGCACAGCGCTCACGATCACCTACGACGACGATTCGGGGAAGCGCGGCGAGCGCGTCCGCTGGACACTCCGCTGCGCACCCGCGGGCGGGACACACCCACGTCCCGCGGCGACCTGTCGCGAGCTCGCCCGACTCGGCTGGCAGGCCTTCCGCCCGGCGCCGGAGAACCGGGCCTGCACGGAGATCTACGGTGGCCCACAGGTCGC
>JACDBY010000277.1 GCA_013694685.1 Actinomycetota bacterium | reverse complement strand
TCCGTACCTCGAGTTCCTCCGCGACCGGCGCCCCGATCTCGACCTGACCGTCGAGCACCTTCCATCCAAGCACGTTCCGGTCGTAATCGAGCGCGTCGAGGCGCTGGTAGAGCACATGTCCGACTGAAGTCGGACACCCATCGGACGATCGGGTCAGGCCCGCTCGAGCGCCGGCCGCATCGTCCTGCGCTTCCTGGCCATCTACGACCGCTTGCCCGCCGTGGCCTTGCCGCCCTTGCGCCCAGCGGCCTTCTTCTGCGCGATCGTCCCACCCTGGCGAGCGTCACCGCCCGAGCCGGACTTCTTGCCGCCGCGACTCGAGGCGCCCGGAGAGTTGGCGATCTTCGCGGCGCGCTCCTTGGACATGCCCTTGTCCTTCAGCGCCTCGTACTGCTTCTCGTTCTTCACGCGCGGTCGCTTGTCGGGCATCTCGCCCTCCTCGTGTCGCTGTCGATCGCTTCTGACCTACCCGCTCGGCGTGCCGGAAAACGCCGGTGCTCCGAACGCCGTCTCGTCGACGAGGAGTCGCAGAACGGCGCGAAGCCCGCCTTGTGCGAAGGCCTGCCGCTGGCGAGTGGCACCGCCCCCCTCCCGCAAGATTCGCTCGATCCCGTCCAGCGCTACGTCGTCGCCGAGCTCGTGTGCGACGGGCCGAAGCCGCTGGACGAGGCTACGGGCCAGCTCGATGACCGGCCTGACGCTGCCCCCGTGCAGGATCGTCGCGTCGAGCCCGTCCCGCGAGGCGCGGAACGACGACCAGGCGAGCACCTCGCTCGGCTCGTCCCGGTCGGGCAATCGCTCGCGTGCCTCGAACGCGATGGCGCGCACGAGCGCCGTGAGCGCGGCGACGTCGTCCAGGCGAGACTGGGCATCGAGCTCGCGCGCCTCGACGGTCCCGTACCTGGGGTGGAGCCGGAGGTCCCACCAGAGAAAGGTCGCCTCGGGCACACCGGCCGCGGCGAGAGTCACCTCGGTCAGCGTCTCGAGCTCTTCGAGATCAGCGAGCGGAGGCGGGATCCCGCGCCCCGGATACGAGCGGGTGAGCGCGAACCGTGCGCTCGCGAGGCCGGAGTCGACGCCGAACCACCACGGGCTCGACGCGCTCAGGGCCTGGAGCAGCGGCAGGCGCGCGCGAAGCGCATTGAAGGCCCGGATTGCCGCTCGCTCGTCCGGCAGCCCGACGTGCACGTGCAGAGCGGACTCGGGTGTCCGCCGCAAGAGGCCGCGCATCTCGTCGGCAACGCGCTCGTAGCGGGTCGCGGGGACGAGCTCGGTGTCGCCCATCCCGCCCGTCGGGTGGAGGCCGCCTCCCATCAGCGTCGCGCCGGCAGCGCGAGCGCGCGCTCGCAGGCCGGCGAGCGTCTCGGTCGCCTCGCGCGTCGTCGCGCATGGCGGGGAGCGGAGCTCGAGCTGCGCCGCGTACGCCTCGTGGCCGGCCGCCGCAGACGGCACCTCCATCCCGCCGAGCACGGCTCCCGCGATCGGGGCGAGCTGGAGCGTCTCCTCGTCGACGAGCAGGAGCTCTTCCTCGATCCCGACGGTGTAGTCGGAATCGAACGAGAAACCGCTCACGCAGCTCCCAGCGCCGACCGAGCCGCGATACGCCCGAGCACGAGAGCGGCTGCGAGCCCGCTGGAGTAGCCGCCGGTCGAGATCCCGCCGACGTCGGCACCGGCAGCCCAGACACCGTCGGCGGCGCGCGCCGAGCGATCCACTGCGAGCCCGCCGAGGGTCGTCGTGATGCCTGCGACGACCTCGACGACCACCTCGTCCGACGTGCGCCGGACAGTCGCCCCAGCGACCTCGGCGGCGACGACCATCTCGCCGATCGTCCTGCCGCGCACGCTCTCCTGCAGCTTCGTCACCGGCACGCGATACGAGGCGCGGGCGCCCGGCTGCCGGGCCATCCATTGAACGACGTCGACCTCCGACCACGCGCGCGGCTCGAACGTCTCGCCGCCGGCCCCCTCGACGGTGGCGTGCGTGGCGTAGAGCTGGGCCAGCTCGACGAACCGGTGCTCCTCGACCCGCGCCGGCGGAGCCGGCATCGCGCGACCGTAGAACTCGGCGAGGCCCGCGGTCGTCGAGGCACCGGCCGCGCACCCGAGACGGAGTCCGTCGCCGCTGCTCCAACGGGTTGCACGCAGGAGCAGCGAGTCGGCCTCATGTGTGACGTGCTCGCGGACGAGCTCACGGTCGGCCTGGAAACCGCCGGTCGCGAGCACGACCGGGGCCGAGCCGGGCAGCTCGCGCAGCGGCTCGTCGAGCCTGAGCACGCCGCCGCGCCGCGCGAGGGCGTCGATCGCCGCGACAGGGTCGAGCCGAAGCCCGACCGTCCGCGGATTCCCCGTCGTGCGCTCGACGACCGGCGCACCGAGTCCCTCGAGCCACAAGAGGTCGTCGTCGAGACGCTCGTGCACGAGCTGCTGTAGCTCGGCGTCGCCTGCCGGGCACTCCGCCCGGAAGTCGGCGAGCTCGCGGTAGCGCCATACGACCCCGCTCGAAAGTCGGAACGAGCCACCTGGACGATCACCTTTCTCGTGGACGACCACCTCCGCGCCGAGCGAGACCGCTTCGGCCGCCGCCACGAGCCCTGCCATCCCGGCCCCGGCGACGACGAGATCGGTCACTCAGACGAGCGAGAAGCCGGGCTTGTGCTCGACGTACTCGAGCTTGATGCGATCGGGCCCCCAGAGGAAGACCGCCCGGGTGTTGGGCGCGTCGACCACGTTCTCGATCTCGATTCCGCGCGACCGGGCCTCGAGCGCGACGTCGCTCGCGGCGTCGACGAGAAACGCCAGATGGTTGAGGAGCGGCCTCGTGCTCTCCTCGACCTCGCCCTCGTGCAGAACGACGTGTTTGTCTGCGATCCGAAGCCCCGACCCGTCCCGCTCGAGCCCGAGCTCCTCGAGCTCTGCGGCGGTCGCGGCCGGGTCCGGCACGCGGAGGACGACGTGATCGAGATCGACGATTCCCGAGCCGTCGTTCGGGACGAGACCGATCGCGAGACCCGACGGCAGATCCGCTGTGATCATCCCGTTCGCGTCCGTCACGATGCCGGCGGCCTCGAGTCGCTCACGGACGCCTTCGGGCTCCGGCGTTCGGAGGACGACTCGCTCGAGGACACCCGGTTCACGGGCTCCCTCGGCGTCGAAGAGCGTCAGCTTCCCTCGCCGCGCGTCGCCGCCGACGAGCGTGAAGCGGTCCGTGCGCTCGATCTCGTGCATCTCGCAACAGTCGACGAGCAGCCGGGCCAGCTCGTCGCGCTCGGAGGTCCAGAGAGCGACATGGTCGAAGGTGTTGACGTCCATCACCGGGCGTCTACCCCACGCGCGCAGTTGTCGAACGTGTCGCAGATTCCGCGCCGCTCAGCTCGGAAGCGCGTCTGGGACACCCATGGCCTCGGCGATGGTCGTGAAGTCCGCTCTCGAGACCTCGAACGACCCGCGCCGGAAGCAGATGCCCCAGTTCTTCTGGCCGCGCGTGAAGTCCAGGAGCTCGAGCAGCGGCCGGATCTGGGCGTCGTTCGCGCCTCGCCGCCAGGCGACGTCGCGACGAACGGGATGGCAATCGGCGGACTGGTCGGCCCTGTAGGGCTCACCCGGCTCGACCGTGCCGATCGCGGTGAACGCCTGGACGGTCTCACCCCCGCGCATCTCCGTCCGCGGTGAGTAGTACGCGATCCAGTCCCCCGGCGAGAGGCGCTCGACCGGTGCAGCCTTGCCATGACCGAGCTGGCAGAAGCCGCCCTCGGCTCCTCTCCTGACGTGGTCGCGTGACGCGACGCCCACCCAGTAGCGGGTGTCTGCACCCTCGGATCCCTCCCGCGGTCGCGTGGTGACCACCGGGTCGAGGATACCCGGCTCCTTCTTGGAGCTCTCGTGCCGACCGGCGGAGTAGCCTCGACAGGTGGCAACTGCCCGCTCCAGCTCCGACGAGCGCTCCTTCGGAGGGCTCGGCTAGAGGCACGAGCTAATGCGGACCATCTACGTCGTCGCGCACCCGGAGGCAACGCACCACGTCGAGGGAGTGGTGGGTGGGTGGCACGACTCGCAGCTCACGCCGGCCGGCGCACAGGCCGCGGCGTCGATCGCCGAGGCGTTACGGTCCAGGATCCCCGGCGACGCCCATGTGGAGCTGTTCTCGTCGGATCTACAACGTGCCCTGCAGACGTCCAGAGTCGTGGGTGACCTGCTGCACGTGGAGCCGGTCCTTGACCGCAGGCTGCGCGAGAAGTCCTACGGCGAGGCCGAGGGCAGGCCTCGGGAGTGGCTGGACCAGCGATTCGTCCCGCCGCCTGCCGTTGGCGATCGGATGGAGCACGATGAAGGCGTACCGGGCGCCGAGAACAAGCTGGCGTTCGCGCAGCGCGTCTACGCGGCCATGGACGCGATCCTGGAGAGCTGCTGTGAGCACCAGGTCATCGTGACGCACGGCTTCGCGGTCACGTTCGTCCTGGCGTCGTGGATCAGGATGCCGATCGAGTCAGTGGGCTACGTCAACTTCCGGGCCGCCTCCGGAAGCATCACACTGCTGCGCGAGGACTACTTTCACAACCGCCAGGTCGTCAGCCTCGGCGACATGGGCCATCTCGCTCCGTGACCCCAGCTGACCTGCGCGATCGAAGAAGGAATGACGCCAGCGTCAGCGCACCGCTGGTGGCATCGCTGGCTCGAGGCGGGCGAGGAGGGCGCCGGACGTTGTCGTGTCTGTTGGATCGCTGGCCGCGTCGCGCACCGCGGCAGCTCGCACCCGAGCTCGCGGAAGCACAGGCGGCCTCGGGATCCCGTCGCCACGATCGGAGACGCTTGGGCTCACGTCACATCCCGACGCGGAAGGAAGAACGCGGACACGCCGAGGAACACGAGCCCGTAGACGCCGAGCACGAGGAGCGGCTGACCACCTTCGGCTCGACCCACAGCTCGGCCGTCTTCAC
>JACDBY010000035.1 GCA_013694685.1 Actinomycetota bacterium | reverse complement strand
GAGCGACATCGCCAGATGGAGATCGACCTCGGGCGTTCCGGCGAGCACCGCGGCCGACTCCGCGTCATAGCCGGCGCGCTCGAGAGAGAATGCCCGCCATTGCTCGACGCGGTCGACCTCGACGTGCGGCTCGATGAGCTCTGCTTGCGACATGGTCTCTTCCTTATGCATTGGAGGACGTCTGTCTAGATGTTCGCGCGAGCGGTCCGATCGGATGTCTCGTTGTACGCGCTCGGCGTTCAGGAATTGCGGTCGGGGGATGAAGGAGCTGTAAGAACGTTCCGGGACGGTCCTCGCGCGCGCGGGTCGGATACTTGCGGCATGCGCCTCCCGCTCGTAGGATCGCGCGGTGCAGCTCAGGAAGAACGCGAAGGTCGATCTGTTGAAGAGGGTGCCGCTCTTCGCCGGGTGCTCCAAGGCGGACGTGCAGCGCATCGCCGAGATCGCCGACGAGCTCGACCTCGCCGAGGGGGCGACCCTCATCCGTGAGGGCGAGCGCGGCCGGGAGTTCCTCGTCGTCGTCGAGGGCACGGTACGGGTCACCCGCAAGGGACGAAAGCTCCGAGATCTCGGGTCCGGTGACTTCATCGGCGAGATCGCGCTCGTCGCGGACGTCCCCCGTACCGCGACCGTGACAGCGACGAGTCCGGTCAGGCTCCTCGTCGTCACCGACCGCGCCTTCCGCGGCCTCCTCGAGCGGACGCCCACGGTCTCGGCCAAGGTGCTCCAGAGCCTCGGCGAGCGGCTGCACGCGGACGCGGTCTAGGTTTGTTCGCCAGCAGGATTCGCCAGAAGCCGAATCCTGCGGCTTGATCCCGCGCCTTCGGCGTCGCGACCGCCTCTCGGGTTGTGTCCGACTTCAGTCGGACACGTGCTCTCGGTCGGCGCGAGGGCAGCCGCCGCTGCCCTCGCAGCGCTGCGACTCAGGCCGCGTTGGGGGTTACCCGGACTGCCTTGTAGGTGTGCGTTCGGGTGAAGCCGTCCCAGATCGACCAGCGCCAGGTTCCCGCACGCGGGAAGACGACGCGGGCTCGGTAGACGCCCTCGACCTTTGTCGGCCGGGCGAGGAACGAGCGGGCGATCGTGCCCTGCGCGATCCGGACGCGTGGCTCGACTCCGGCGAGAGGCGTCACACCGTGCTGGAGAACGGTCAGATCGACGACCCAGGGGGCACCCGCCTGGGTGCCGGCGGGGGTCGAGCTCAGCTTGACGGTCGCCCAGCCGCCCGCGAGAGCCGCGGCCGGTGCGAGGGCGCCGAGAACGACGAGGACGAGGACGAGCTTGCGCATCACTTGCTCCTTTCGGACTGCTATTTGTTCGCGAGCAGGAATCCGCGGGAACGGATTCTTTCCGCTTGATCCGCGCCTTCGGCGAGGCGACCCCTGAAGGCGTCCTGCTTCGCAGGCCGCAAACCATGATTTGGTTCGCGAAGCAGAATTTCCGCAGAAGCGAATTCCTGTCGCTTGTCGCGTTTCCGCATTGGCTCATCTACACCGGCCGGCCGCGATCGGTTCCGCACAGACTCGGTACGCTCGAGCGCAGGCATGAGCCGCCTCGTCGGGATCAACCACGTCGCGCTCGAGGTCGACTCGATCGAGGAGGCGCTCGCGTTCTGGGAGCGGCTCGTCGGGCCGCTCGAGCTCCGCGGCCGGATGGGGTCGATGGCCTTCGTCGACATGGGAGATCAGTTCCTCGCCCTCGCGGCACCACGCAGCGGGGGATCGGACGTCGCGCGGCACGTCGGGATCGTCGTCGACGACAAGGAGGCCGTCCGGGCGGCGGCGCTCGCTGCCGGCATCGAGGTCTCGCGCCCGCCGTCGCTCGACCTCCGTGACCCCTGGGGCAATCTCCTCCAGTTCGTCGACTATCGCGAGGTGCAGTTCACGAAGACGGACGAGGTGCTCGAGACAATGGGTCACGACAGGCTCGAGAAGACCGACGCCGCCCTCGCCGAGCTTCGCGCGAAGGGTGTATCTAGCGGTCGGTGAAGGCGAGACGCGCGCCGAGCGCGGCGAACGAGCCGGCGAAGGCGCGCCGCATCCATGTGATCACGCGGGGACGCGAGATCACATGTGTCCTCACGGACGCCGCGAAGAGTCCGTAGAGCGCGAAGACGACGAACGTGAGCGCCATGAAGACGGCGCTCAGCTCGAGCATCCGCCACACCGACCCCGTGTCGCCCGCGCCCACGAACTGCGGCAGGAAAGCGAAGAAGAAGATCGTCAGCTTCGGGTTGAGGACGTTCACGAGCACTGCCGACCCGACGATCCTCGCGACGGAGCGAGGCGTCGCCTCGCCCTCGACGACGAGGGCACCACGCTCGCGGAGCGTCGCCCAGGCCATGTAGAGGAGATAGGCGACGCCGAAGTACTTCAGGGTCTGGAAGGCGACGGCGCTCGTGTGGAGAAGCGCTGCCAGACCCGTAATCGCGGCGACCATGTGGGGAACGATCCCGAGCGTGCAGCCGAACGCCGCGATCACGCTTGCCCGGCTACCGCGCGTGAGACCGGCCGCGAGCGTGTAGACGACACCGGTACCGGGCGTCGCGACGATGATCATCGTCGTCACGAGAAACTCGATGCTCACGCCGTCGAGCATAGTCCGCGGTCTGAGGCAGAATGCGCCTCGCCGTGCACATCCTCGCTTCGATTCCATCGCCCAGCTCCGGGACGGTCGAGCTCGGGCCGCTCACCGTGCACATGTACGGGCTCACGCTCCTCGCGGCGATCGCGCTCGCGACCTACGTCGCCGGCCGGCGCTGGGTCGCGCGCGGGGGCGACTGGGATCTCATCTTTCGCTGCGCCGTCTGGGGGGTCGCGGCCGGGATCGTCGGCGCGCGGCTCTACCACCTCGCGACGAGCTGGAGCGAGGTGCCCGACGAGTGGTGGGGGCCGTTTGCCATCTGGCGCGGCGGCCTCGGTGTCTGGGGCGGGATCGCGGCCGGCTGCCTCGTCGGCGGCCTCGTGGCGAAGCGGGCCGGGGTCGACGTCTGGCTGCTCGCCGACTGTCTCGCGCCGGCGCTTCTCCTCGCCCAGGGGGTAGGGCGCCTCGGCAACTGGTGGAACCAGGAGCTCTTCGGAAGGCCTACCGACCTGCCGTGGGGGCTCGAGATCGACCCGATCAACCGGCCGCTCGAGCACATCGACCAGGAGACGTTCCATCCGACGTTCCTCTACGAGCTGGGCTGGGACTTCGCAGCCGCGGCGATCCTCGTCTTCGTCCTCGAGCGGCGCCTGAAACCGCGTCCACCGGGCATCTTCGCTGCGTACATCGCGCTCTACTGCGTCGGACGGTTCGCGGTCGAGCTCCTGCGCATCGATCCGGCGCACGAGATCGCCGGGCTCCGTTTCAACGCCTGGGTCTCGCTCCTCGGGATCGCGGCGGGGACGATCTGGTACGTGCTCTCCCAGCGCCGCGCGCGGCCGCCCGACACCGCAGCGCGTCGCGGCCGGCCCGAGTCGCCGCGGAGGACGATGTCCGTTCCCGGCGAGAAGCGCGTCCGACGACCCGACTAGCATCGCCGCGTGTCCTCGGCGGCCCGCGATCTCGAGCTGGATCTCGACGCGTTCGAAGGGCCGTTCGACCTCCTCCTGACGCTCGTGCTCAAGGAGCAGCTCGAGCCGGCGGAGATCGACATGGCCGCGATCGTCGTCGCCTTCGTCCAACACCTTGCCGAACGCGACGAGATCGACCTCGATGCCTGCGGCGAGTTCCTCGTCCTCATATCGGCGCTGCTCGAGCTCAAGGCGCGGCAGCTCTTCCCGGAGGAAGGCGCCGAGCTCGCAGAGCTCGAGCCCGAGGAGGCCGCCGAGGAGCTCGCCCGACGGCTTGCCGAGTACCGGCGCATGAAAGAGGCGGCCGTCTGGTTACGGGAGCGCCTCGCGGCCGAGCGCGACCGCTACTTCCGGCTCGGGCCGGCACCGCTCGCACCTCGAGCCGAGCGCCGGCTCGCTCCGCAGGAGCCGGCGCTGCTGGCGACGGCTCTTGCAGGGCTTGCGACGCCGCCGCCGAAGGTGTCTCTCTCGCACATGGCCCTCCGCTTCCCGCCCGTCGGTCAGTTCCTCGAGCGTTTCCGCGCCGTGCTCCGCCGTCGGCGTGTCTTCGACTTCGACGGCGAGGTCGCGAGCCTGCCCCGGATCGAGCAGGCCGTCGCGTTTCTCGCGCTCCTCGAGCTCCGCAAGAACGGGGAGGTCGCGCTCGCACAGGCCGCGCCGTTCGGGCCGATCCGCGTCGCCCGTACCGAGAGAGAAAGGATGAACGCGTGGACCGTCCGCTCCGCCTGATTTCCGCCGAGACCATCGCCGGCACCCCGATCGACGCGGTCGCCCGCACCATCGAGGCGCTCCTTGTCGTCGCCTCGCAACCGCTCTCGGTCGAGGAGCTCGCGACCGCGGTCGACGACGAGACCGAGCGGATCGAGACCGCGCTCGGGCTCGTGCGCGAGCGCCACGCGGAGGGTCGGAGCGGCATCGTGCTGGAACGTGTCGCCGGTGGATACGCCTTCCGGGCAGCGCGCGAGGCGGCGGAGGCGTGCGCACGGCTCTTCGAGCGTCCGGTCGAGCGCGGGCTCTCGCAGGCTGCGCTCGAGACGCTCGCGATCGTCGCGTACCTCGGGCCGGTGTCGCGGCCGGAGATCGCGCGGATCCGCGGAGTCGCTGCCGACTCCACCGTCGCCGCGCTCGTCGAGCGAGGTCTCGTCGCCGAAGCGGGTCGCGAGAACGCGCCCGGTGGCGCCGTCCGGTACCGCGTCACACCGCTCTTCGAGCGGGTCTTCGGGCTCGACACGCTCGCGGAGCTTCCACGGCTCGATGACCTCGGTGGGGAGCCGGATGCGATCCGCGAGCGCCTGCTCGCCGTCGCCGAGGCACGCGCGTCGTAGGACGCTTGCGACAGTCTCTTCCAAGCGGGCTTCGGCCACCGATATCGTCCGGGTCGAGGATGGACGGATGACCCGGATCGCCGTCGCGCTCTTCCAGGACGCGGAAGAGCTGGATGTGGTCGGGCCGTGGGAGGTGCTCGCCGCCTGGTCGACGCAGTGGCCGGAGGACGGCGTCGAGGTGTTCACCGTCGCGGACTCGAGCGAAGCCGTGACCTGCGCGAAGGGCCTGCGCGTCCTTTCGGACCACACGTGGGAGGCAGCGCCGCCGATCGACGTCCTCGTCTACCCGGGCGGACGCGGGACACGCCGCGAGCTTGCCGATCCGGTGGTCCTCGAGCGCCTGCGGAAGCTGCGCGAGCAGGACGTCCTGATGACGAGCGTCTGCACCGGTGCTCTCGTCTTCGCGGCGGCCGGCCTGCTGCACGAGCGCCCGGCCACGACGTGGTGGGGAAGCCTCGAGACGCTTGCCGAGCTCGACCCCTCGATCGACCTGCGACCCGACGACCGGTTCGTGGACAGCGGGGAGGTCGTCACCGCGGCGGGTGTCTCGGCGGGGATTGACATGGCGCTCCATCTCGTCGCCCGGCTCGGCTCGGTCGAGCGCGCACGCGAGGTCAGGCGCTACATCCAGTACGACCCGGCGCCGCCGGTGTAAGGCCGGACCTGTCCGGCCTGCGCACCGCTCGGCGCTAGATCTGCCAGACGCCGCCACGAAGCAGCGGAACGGCATCGCCGTCAGGCGTCACGCCGTCGACGTCGGTCTCGGGCGAGCCGATCATGAAATCGACGTGTACCCCGCTCGTGTTGATCCGACCGCGGTCGCTCTCGTCCTCGACACCGATGTCGTAGGCGCTTCCGAGCGCGACGTGGCTCGCCGCGTTCTCGTCGAGGAGCGTCTCGTAGAACACCGTGCCCAGCGGGCCGATGCGGCCTTCGCCGTCGACGAGCGCAAGCTCGCCGAGTCGCGAGGCGCCCTCGTCCTTCGCGACGAGCGAGCGCAGTGTGTCGGCGCCGCGCTCGGCATCGATGCGCGTCGCGACGCCGCGCTCGAAGCCGACCCTGATCCCGTCCATCACGGCTCCGTAGAGCTCTAGCGGACGGGTGGCGGTGACGTGGCCATCGACGCGGGTTGGATCCGGGGTCGTGAAGATCTCCTCGCTCGGGATGTTCGGGAAGTGCCGCAGGCCGTCGACGGTCGTGAAGTCGGCAGCGTTCCAGGTCGAGGACGGGAACAGGCCGACCGTGACGTCCGTGCCGGGCCCGCGGAGACGGATTGCGTCGAAGCGCCTGGCCGTGAGCCGAGCGGCGACGGACTCCAGTGTGTGCGCTCGCTCGCGCCAGGCCTCCGCCGGGTCGTCCTCGTCGAGCCTGCAGACGTGCGCGATGAGCTCCCACAGCCGGTCGAGCGCCGCCTCTGGCTCGAGCTCCGGGAAGACGAGCGCGGCCCAGCCGGATGACGGAGCAGGGGCGACGCACCAATTCGTCGTGCCGCGGTTCACGACCTCGCCGGTGGTCGGGAGATAGGGGAGGAGGTCGCGGCCCGCGCGCCCCGGATCGATGCCGTCGAGCGCGTCGGGGATAGCCGGGCCGGTGAGCGAGATGCGTGCCGCACGCTCGTTCGAGAGCCACTCGAGCCGGTCGATCATCCAGGGCGGGATGTAGTCGAGGGTCGACTCCTCTGCGTGGAGCAGGCGCTGGCGCTTCACGAGCGGATCGTGGATCGAGACGTCCACCCAGCGGGCTCCGTGCTCGTACGCGGCGCGAGCGATCTCCCGCGTCAGCTCCTCCTTGCCCGTATAGGTCGTGACGCCGACGATCTGACCCGGCTGGACGTTCGCGCCGTAGCCCACCACGAGGTCTGCGAGGCGGCGGGTCAGGTCGGCGCGGTCGGGCACCCGCGGAGGGTAGCCACCGCCGACGGGGCGGAGCCGGGACAATGCTCCGGTGCGCCTCAATGCCTTCCTCGCCCGTGCTGGTGTCGCCTCGCGTCGCAAGGCCGATGAGCTGATCAAGGCGGGGAAGGTGACCGTGAACGATGCCCCGGGGGAGCTCAACACGTTCGTCGAGCGCACCGATGTCGTGCGGGTCGACGGCCGGAAGGTCGGGAAGAGCGCTCTGCGCCACGTACTGCTCGTGAAGCCGCGGGGGACGATCGCGACGGCGAGCGACCCGCGCGGTCGACCGACGGTGGTCGACCTCGTGCGTGGGGAGATTCGCGTCGTCCCCGTGGGCCGCCTCGATCGCGATACGACCGGTGTGCTCCTCCTGACGAACGACGGTCCGCTCGCGCATCGGCTCTCGCATCCGAGGTACGGCATCGAGAAGGTGTACGTGGCCGATGTCGAAGGCGAGCCGGGCGACGAGGCTCTCGCCGCGCTCGCGACCGGGCTCGAGCTCGAGGACGGGCGGACCGCCCCTGCCGGTGTTCGCCTGCTCGGCCCGTCGCAGATCGAGCTCACGCTGCACGAGGGGCGCAATCGGCAGGTACGACGCATGCTCGAGGCTGTCGGCCACCCGGTCGTTCGGCTCCGCCGCTCGCGCTATGCCGGGCTTCCCGCAGGACGTCTGCGAGCGGGAGACTGGCGCGAGCTCACGCGGGACGAGGTTCGTCGCCTGCGACAGCTCGTCGGTCTTTCGTAGGGGCCGGACCTGTCCGGCCCCCTATCGCCATCGATTTCGATCGTCGGTCACGGGCAGGACAGCTCCGGCCCTATCTCCCTGCGGAGACGTTCAACCTGACCGCCGAGCCCTGCCGGAGCTGGCCGCCGACCGGGTTCTGGGCGACGACGCCCCCTTCGGGCTGATCGGAGGGCACCTCGACGACGTTGGCCTCGAGCTTCGCCGAGCTGAGCTCCGCCTCTGCCTCGCCACGGCTGAGCCCCACGACGTTCGGCACCTCGACGAGCCCCGTGCCCTTCGACACCGAGATCGTGACGGTCTCACCGTTCGCGACATCGGCTCCGGCCGCGGGCTCCTGCGAGACGACCAGCCCGGGCTCACGCTCGGAGAAGACCTCCTTCGTCTCGACCTGGAAGCCGGCCGCGACGAGTGCGTCACGTGCCTCGGCCTCGCCGCGACCGACGGCGTTCGGCACCGGCGTCGAATCGGGGCCACCCGACACGTTGATCCGCACGCTCGAGCCTTCGTCGACCTCCGTGCCCGCGTCGGGGCTCTGCGCGAAGACGGTTCCCTCCTCGGCGTCGTTCGGCTCCGTGACGATGTCGGCCTCGAGCTCCTCGTCCTGCAGCTCGGAGACCGCGCGATCGACGGGCAGCCCCTGAACCGACGGCACTTCGGTCGTCTGCTCCTGGGTGAAGTACCAGTACGCGGCACCGGCGGCAGCGAGGAGGAGGAGCAGCACCGCGAGCGCAAGCCCGATCCGCTCCGTCGGCGAGCGCCGCCGTTCCTCGTGGCGAACGGTGTCTCGCTCGATCGTCCCGTCGTCGCGCCGGCGGATGGTCTCGCTCTCGCGGACGACGGCCTCCTCCACGTCGGGACCACCCGGGGGGCCGACGGGCGGTGCCGGACCGCGCTCCACCGCGGTTCGCTCGATCGTGCGCTCCTCCTCGATCGGACGGATCGTCGTCTGCTCCTCGGGCTCGACCCACTCCCCGAGTACCCGGTCTGGATCGTCTGTCCGGTCGTCGCGCGCCATGTCGCTTCCCCTTCTCGTCATCGACCAGATCCCGCAGCCGCGGGTCTGGGTCCGAGACTAGTCGCCGTCCCGGAAGGTGCTACCCCCGTGCGACGAACCCCATGCGCTCGTACATGGCGGCGAGCGTCGGCGCGGCCTCGGTCTCGGCCTTCTCTGCGCCCCCTGCGAGGAGGCGCCGGAGCTCGGGCTCGTCGCCGCGCAGCTCGAGATAGCGCTCGCGCACGGGCGTGACGAAGGCCACGACCGCGTCGCCGACGTCGGTCTTGAGATCGCCGTAACCCTTGCCCTCGTAGGCAGTCTCGACCTCCGCGGGCGTGCAGTCGGTCGCGACTGCGAGGATGTCCACCAGATTGGAGACGCCGGGCTTGTCGGCGGCCCGGCGGATCTCACGACCCGAGTCGGTCACGGCCAAGCGGAACTTCTTGCGGATGACGTCCGGCTCGTCGAGGAGCTTCACGGTGCCCTGCTCCGTGCCGCCCGTCGTCGACATCTTCCGGGTCGTCTCCTGGAGATCCATGATCCGTGCGCCGACCTCCGGGTAGATCCCTTCGGGCACGACGAACGTCTCCCCGAACCGCGAGTTGAACCGCTCGGCGACGTCGCGTGCGAGCTCGAGGTGCTGACGCTGGTCGTCGCCGATCGGAACCCGATCGGTGCGGTAGAGCAGGATGTCGCCCGCCATCAGGACGGGGTACGTGAAGAGACCCGCCGAGACGAACTCGCGGACGTCCCCCTTCTCCTTGAACTGCGTCATCCTGCCGAGCTGTCCGAAGCTCGTCACCGCCGAGAGCAGCCAGCTGGCCTCCGCGTGCGCAGTGACGTGACTCTGGACGAACACCGTCGAGCGATTCGGGTCGAGCCCCGCCGCGAGGAGCATGGCGTAGAGGTCGAGCGTGCGCTCGTACAGGTCGCGCGGATCGTGCTCGACCGTGATCGAGTGGAGGTCGACGATGCAGAAGAACGCCTCGCCGAGCTCCTGCGTCTTTGCGTACTGGCGGAACCCGCCGATGTAGTTGCCGAGGTGCTTGTCGCCGGTGGGCTGGATGCCCGAGAAGATCCTCACGATTCGTCCTTTCGTCCGCTTCGCGGCCGAAAGGACTCAGGGGCGCTTTCGACCGCGGGTGTGCATGGGCGCGGGAGGGCGCCAGTAGAGCGACAGGCGGTCGAGGCCGTGCATACCTGATCTTGTAGCTGTTTCGGCGCGGGGCGTCAAAATTCCCCGGGGCTAGAGTGCCTCCATGGCCGTGGCCGACCCCTGGATCCCCTCCTCGTGGCGCTCGCTTCCGGCGCTGCAACAGCCGGACTGGCCCGATCCTGCGGCCGCGGAGTCGGTGCGGCAGAGACTGGGTCAGCTGCCGCCGCTCGTTTTCGCGGGCGAGGCCAGAGCGCTCACGCGGGCGCTCGGCGAGGCCGTCGAGGGCCGCGCCTTCCTCCTCCAGGCAGGCGACTGCGCCGAGTCGTTCCGTGACGTCTCGGCGGTCGCGATCCGCGAGCGGCTCAAGGTGCTCCTGCAGATGTCCGCCGTGCTGACGTACGGCGCCACGCTGCCGGTCGTCAAGGTGGGGCGGATCGCGGGTCAGTTCACGAAGCCCCGCACCTCGTCGACAGAGCGTGTCGGCGGAGTCGAGCTGCCGTCGTTTCGCGGTCACGCGATCCATTCGGACGAGCCCGACGCGGCTGCGCGAGTTCCCGATCCCGAGCGGATGGTGCAGGCGTACTACCAGGCCGTGTCCACGCTGAACCTGCTCCGCGCGTTCACGAAGGGCGGCTTCGCGGACCTGACACAGGTGCAGACGTGGAACCAGGAGTTCGTCTCGAGCTCCCCGGAAGGGCGCCGGTACGCGGTGATCGCGAACGAGATCGGTAGGGCGTTGCGGTTCATGCAGGCGATCGGGATCGACCTCGGCGATGAGCGGGCGATCCACGAGGTCGACGTCTGGACGAGCCACGAGGCGCTGCTCCTCGACTATGAGGAGCCGCTCGTTCGCCGCGACTCGACGACCGGCGACTGGTACGCGTGCTCCGCGCACTTCCTCTGGAGCGGCGAGCGAACGCGCCAACTCGACGGTGCCCACGTCGGGTTCCTCGCGGGTGTCGAGAACCCGGTCGGCGTGAAGCTCGGGCCTGCCGCGATGCCGGACGAGGTCGTGGCGCTCTGCGAGCGGCTCAACCCGCTTCGTGTACCGGGCCGGTTGACGCTCGTAACCCGGCTCGGCGCGGATCGCGTCCGCGAAGCGCTGCCGCCGCTCGCACGCGCGGTGCGGGAGTCGGGGATCCCGGTCCTCTGGGCCTGCGATCCGATGCATGCCAACACTTTCGTGACCCCTTCCGGGCACAAGACACGCCGGTTCGACGATGTTCTTCGCGAGATCGAGGGATTCTTCGCGTCGCACCGCGAGGTCGGAACCTGGCCGGGGGGCGTCCACCTCGAGATCACCGCCGAGGACGTGACCGAATGCCTCGGCGGTTCCGAGGAGGTGCGCGAGGAGCAGCTCGACCATCGCTATGAGACGCTCTGCGACCCGCGGCTCAACGCCCGCCAGTCGCTCGACCTCGCGTTCCGCGTGGCCGAGCTCATGCGGGCGGTCACGTGAGCGCCTCGCGGGCAAGCACGAGACCAGAGCGATGAGTGTCGAGCGCCTGGCGATCGTGGGAACCGGGCTGATCGGCGCCTCGATCGGGCTGTCGGCCCGGCGCGCCGGCGTGTCGCGGGTCGTCGGCTGGGATCCGGACACCGAGTTCCTCGGGTTGGCGGCCGCACGCGGCGCGATCGACGCCGAGGCGGATCTGGATGCCGCGGTGGCGGAGGCGGAGCTGATCGTCGTCGCCGCACCCGTCGGCGAGCTGCCAAGGACGGTTCGCGACGTCCTCGCTCGTGCGCCCGAGACGAGCACGGTCATGGACGTCGGCTCGACGAAGGGGCCAGTCTGCGCCGCGGCGGACGGCGACCCCCGGTTCGTGGGCGGGCATCCGATCTGCGGCGCAGAGACACGCGGGCCGGGTCGCGCGACTGCAGAGCTCTTCGACGGCGCGACGTGGTTCCTGGCGCCGACGGCGGCGACCGGAGCCGAGCGCCTTCGCCTCGTGCACGGGTTCGTCTCGGCACTCGGTGCGCGCCCGGTCGTGATCGGGCCGGACGCCCACGATCGGCTGGTCGCGGTGACGAGCCACCTGCCGCACGTCCTCGCCAATGTCCTCCTGAACCAGGCGGGCTCGGTGAGGATCGATGGGCACGACCCGCTCCAGGCGGCCGGTGGGTCTCTGCGCGACATGACCCGGATCGGCGGGGCCAACCCGCGCATCTGGGTCGACATCTTCCTCGACAACCGGGAGGCGCTCACGGCCGCGCTCGCCGAGCAGCGCCGCGCGCTCGAGCAGGTCGAGCGGGCGCTCGAGTCGGGCGATGCCGGGTTCCTCGCCCGCTGGATCGGGGATGCGAGCGGTCATCGACGACGTCTCCTGGCGACGGCCTTCTCCGACCCGGGCACGCTCCACCGGCTGCGGATCCACATCCCCGACCGACCGGGTGTGCTGGCGGGGATCTTCCAGGCGCTCGGGGCCGAGCGGATCAACGTCGAGGACTTCGACTTCGATCACGTCTCGCCCGATCGCGGCGGCACCCTGACGCTTCTCGTCGCAGGGGATGACGACGCCTCTCGCGCCGCCGACGTGCTCGAGCAACAGGGCTACGGCGTCGTCGCCGCCCCGGTGATCGACGAATGAGTCCACAGGCCTGTGGAAAATGGTGGAGCCCCGAGAGGGACGAGGATTCACCTGTTTGCAGGCATTCGTGCCGCGCACCGCGGCCGGTTGCCAAGATCGGTGTCAGACACCGGTTCTTGTCAAGACGGCCGCACTGGACGGGTCCGAAGGGAGCCGCCGGATGAGCGCCGGTGCTGCGAGCCTCCTCGTCGAGCCCGTGCCGAAGCTGCTCGGGCACCTCGCCGTTCCCGGGGACAAGTCGATTTCGCACCGGGCGGTTCTGCTCGGCGCGATCGGCGACGGCGAGACGCGGATCACCGGCTTCGGACGGTCTGCGGACACCGAGGCGACGATCGCCGCCGTGCGTGCCTGTGGGGTGGAGGTGTACGAGCACGGTCACGAGACGCTCCGCGTGTTCGGCAAGGGGCTCCGCGGGCTCGCGCAGCCAGGCACGGCAATCGACTGTGGGAATGCCGGCACGCTCGTTCGCCTCTTCGCCGGAATCCTGGCAGGACAGGCTTGGAAGGAGTTCGAGCTGACGGGCGACGAGTCGCTCAGCGCCCGTCCGATGGGCCGGGTCGCCGATCCGCTCGCGCTGATGGGAGCTGGGATCGAGACGAACGACGGGAGGCTCCCACTCGGTATTCAAGGCCGGCCACTTCGCGCGATCAGCTATCGCCTACCGGTGGCGAGCGCCCAGGTGAAGTCGGCGATCCTCCTCGCGGGCCTCTATGCGACCGATGGCGAGACGACGGTCGTCGAGCCGGCCCCGACCCGCGACCACACCGAGCGGATGCTCGAGACGGCGGGTGCTCGCATCACGCGCCGGCCGGAGAGCGTGACCGTCTGGCCTGCCGAGCGTCTCTCCCTCGGCGAGGTCGAAGTGCCGGGTGACTTCTCCTCCGCAGCGCCGTTCCTCGTCGCGGCCACGCTCGTTCCCGGCTCAGAGCTCCACCTCCACGGCGTCAACCTGAACCCCAGGCGCACGGGGCTGCTGGCCATCCTCGAACGGATGGGCGCGCGCATCATCTCCTACAACCGGCGCGCCATCGGGGGCGAGCCCGGCGGCGACCTCGAGGTGCACGCGGCCCCGCTCGTCGGCACCACGGTCGGCGCGGACGAGGTTCCCCTCGCAATCGACGAGCTGCCGCTCGTCGCCCTGGCCGCCGCCTGTGCCCGCGGACGGACGGTCGTGACCGGGGCCGGCGAGCTGCGGGCGAAGGAGACCGACCGGATCGAGGCGACCGTCGATGCGCTCAGAGCGCTCGGAGTCCGGGCTCGCGCGCGCGAGGACGGGTTCGAGGTAACCGGCGTGCCGGGCCGGCTCAGGGGCGGCCGGATGGCGAGCGGCGGCGACCATCGACTCGCGATGCTCGGCGCCGTCGCAGGGCTCGTGTCGGGCGAGGGCGTGCGCGTGGGCGCCGCCGACGCCGTCGGCGTGAGCTTCCCCGGCTTCTTCGAGATGCTCGCAGAGCTCCGCCGCACGTCGGCCGTCGAGCAGCCGGACCGGCGGTAGGCGTCTAACCTCCGCGCGATGATCGTGGCGATCGACGGCCCCGCGGGCGCCGGCAAGAGCTCCGTCGCGACGGAGCTCGCCGAGCGACTCGGCTTCCGGTATCTCGACACGGGCGCGATGTATCGCGCGCTCACGTGGCTCGCGCTTCGTGACGCCGTGGCGCTCGACGACGGCGCGGCGCTCGCTGAGCTGGCGCGGGTGCGGCCCGTCGTGTTCGGTCTCGGGCGGGAGGTCTCGATCGATGGCGTGGATGTGACCGCGGAGATCCGCGAGCCTGAGATCGACGCCGCGGTACCCGTCGTCGCGAGTCATCCGGACGTTCGGGCGGTGATGCGCGGGCGACAGCGACAGCTCGGCCGCCGGGGAAACGTCGTGATCGAGGGCAGGGACATCGGCGTCGTCGTCGTGCCCGAGGCGGAGGTCAAGGTCTGGCTCATCGCCGATCCCGCCGTCCGGGCGAGCAGACGCCAGGCCGAGCGAGCCGGGCTCGAAGCGGAGCACCTCGCGGAAGAGCTCCGCCGGCGGGACGAGCGCGACGCGGTCAACACGCACCGCGCCGCCGACGCGGTCGAGGTCGATACGACCGAGCTCGACCTCCACGAGGTCGTCGACCGGATCGCGGTGCTCGTCGAGGCCGCTCGATGAGGGCGGCGGAGCTGACCTGGGCGGTCGGTCGCCCGACGCTCGGTGCCGTCGCGTCGCTCGCGTCACGTCTCGAGGTGTACGGCCGGGAGCGGGTGCCTCCGAGCGGCGGTCTCGTTGTCGCCGCGAACCACTTCAGCTGGCTCGACCCGATCGTGCTCGGCGCGGCGAGCCCGCGCGTTCTCTACTACATGGCGAAGATCGAGGCGCACAGGATGCCGGGGCTCGGGATCTTCATTCGTGCATTCGGCTGCTTCTCGGTGCGTCGCGGCGAGTCCGATCGCGAAGCGGTGCGGATGATGCGGGCGGTCGTCGCGGACGGCGAGGCGCTCGGTCTCTTCGTCGAGGGAACGAGACAGCACTCGGGCGTCCCGGGACCGGTGCAAGCGGGCGCGGCGATGGTGGCGCTCCAGGAGGGAGCGCCGGTCTGCCCGGTCGCGATCCACGGCACGCAGTCGTGGCCCGGGAGAGGACCCGTCTCGATCGCCTGGGGGGAGCCGATGACCTTCGACGGGCTCCCGAAGGGCGGCCGGGGCTACAAGGAGGCCTCGATCGTCGTGCAGACGGAGATCCGGCGGCTCTTCGACTGGCTCGTCGATCTGCATCGACTCGGTCGTCCCCAGGGTGTCCCGCCCGCGGCGGGCGATCGAGGAGCGCATGGACGAGCACGCAGCTAGCGAACCCGGCCCGGCGAGGGTCGAGATCGCGGGAACCGTCGCGATCGTGGGCTTCCCCAACGTCGGGAAGTCGACGCTCGTCAACCGGCTGACGCAGAGTCGCGCAGCTGTCGTCCACGAGACGGCAGGGGTGACGCGCGACCGGAAAGAGCTTCTCTGCGACTGGAACGGGGTCACGTTCCTACTAATCGATACGGGCGGGGTCGACGAGGCCGACACCGGCCCCTACGGTGGGCACACCGCGCGCCAGGCACGGGCCGCGATCGAGGAGGCCGACCTCGTCCTCTTCGTCGTCGACGCGCGGGCGGGAATCACACCGGGCGACGAGGAGCTCGCGACGATCCTGCGCTTGTCGGGGAAGCCGGTGATCGTGCTCGCGAACAAGATCGACGATCCGCGGCGCGACCTCGACGCGGTCGAGTTCCACCGGATCGGGCTCGGCGACCCCGTGCCGCTCTCCGCGCTCCACGGCCACGGAACGGGCGACCTCCTCGACGAGATCGTCGCCCGGCTCCCGGGGAGCGGCCCCACGCCGGTCGGCGACGAGGCGATCCGCGTCGCGATCCTCGGTCGCCCGAACGTCGGCAAGTCGTCGCTCCTGAACGCGCTCGTCGGCGAGGAGCGCGTGATCGTCTCGGACGTGCCCGGGACGACGCGCGACGCGATCGACACCGTGCTCCGCCGTGGCGAGTCAACGTTTCTCCTCGTCGACACTGCGGGGCTTCGCCGCAAGCGACGGCAGCGGCAGGGGATCGAGTACTACTCCGAGCTGCGTGCCCTCGAGGCGGCGGAGCGGGCCGACGTCGCGCTCGTCCTCGTCGATGCGTCGGAGGGCGTCGTCGAGCAGGATCTGGCCGTGGCGGACGTTGCCCGCAAGGCAGGCTGCTCGACACTCGTCGTTCTCTCGAAGTGGGACATCGGGGTCATCGACCTCCAGGAGACACGCGGACATCTGAACCGCCGGCTCCGGCAGCGTCCACCCGCTGTCGCGGTCTCGGCCACGACCGGACGTGGGCTCCGGCGGTTGCTCGATCACGTGGAAGCGCTCTTCTCGAAGCACGTCACGCGCATTCCCACTCCGGTCCTGAACCGCGCGCTGGGGGAGCTGAAGCAGGCGCGCCCAGGCCCGGCGGGCGAGCGCGGCCGGCGGCTGAAGCTCCTCTACGCGACCCAAACCGCGACGAGACCGCCGCGGCTCCGGGTCTTCGTCAACGATCCGAAGCTCGTGACCCGCGACTACGGCTACTGGGTCGAGAACGAGCTGCGAGCGCGCTTCGAGCTGCAGGGCGTGCCGGTGTCGATCGACTTCCAGCGGTCGACGTGAGGGCGAGATATATCTCGCCCCTACGAATGCCCCGGCGAGCGCCGAGCCATTGAACGTCGTCGTCGTCGGAGGCGGTTCGTGGGGCACGGCGTTCTCTCGCCTGCTCCTCGACCACGGCCACGCGGTGACGCTCGCGTGCCGCGACCCCGAGCAGGCTGCGGCGATCCGCGCGAGCATGCACAACCCGCGGTACCTCACCTCCGTCGAGCTCGCCGGCATCGCGGCGACGACGATCGCGGAGGCTCCGATCGAAGAGGCGATCCTCGTCGTCGTCGCTGTGCCGAGCGCAGCCTTCGCAGGTGTCGTGTCGGCTCTTCCCGGGACCGCACCCGTGCTCAGCCTCACCAAGGGCCTCGACCCGGGCACCGGAGACCGCCTCTCGACGCTCGTCCGCGACCGGCCGGTGGCCGTTCTCTCCGGCCCGAACATCGCCGAGGAAGTCGCGCGGGGGCTCCCGGCGGCTGCAGTGATCGCGTGCGAGAGCATGCCGCTCGCGGTGCAGCTCCAGCTCGCGCTCAACTCGGGGGCGTTCCGCGTCTACGTGAGCGACGACCTGGTGGGGGTGGAGCTCTGCGCCGCCGCGAAGAACGTCATCGCGCTCGCGGCGGGTGGTGCCGACGGGCTCGCGCTCGGCGACAACGCGAAGGCCGCTCTCGTCTCGCGGGGGCTCGCCGAGATGGCGCGACTCGCCGACGCGGCGGGTGCGCGCCCCGAGACGTTCGCGGGGCTCGCCGGGATGGGCGACCTGATCGTCACGTGCTGGTCGAAGTCCGGTCGGAATCGGCGCGCGGGTGAGCTGATCGCCCAGGGCGCGACCCCGGAGGAGGCGGCGCGCGCGATCGGGATGGTCGTCGAGGGGCTGACGACGGCGCCCGTGCTGCGCGATCTCGCGCACAGGCTCGAGCTCGAGCTCCCGATCACCGACGGTGTCTGCGCGGTGCTCGGCGGCATCTCGCTGATCGAGCTCGTCGGGCAGCTCATGGGGCGCGAGCCCACGTTCGAATGAGCGCTGGCGGACTGAAGTCCGACACGAGGCTCGCTACACTCGCCCCCGATGAGCGCGCGCACGTTCGAGTTCACCTCGGAGTCGGTCACCGAGGGGCACCCCGACAAGATCGCCGACCAGATCTCAGACGCAGTCCTCGACGCCGTCCTGCGCGACGACCCAGACGGCCGCGTCGCCTGCGAGACGCTCATCACCACCGGGCTCGTGGTCGTCGCCGGGGAGATCACGACCAAGACGTACGTGGACGTCCGGTCGATCGTCCGGGAGACCATCGCCGGCATCGGCTACACGCGCGCGAAGTACGGCTTCGACGCCGAGACCTGCGGCGTGATGGTCGCGATCGACGACCAGTCGACGGACATCGCGCAGGGCGTCGACGAGTCGTACGAGGCGCAGCACGGCGACACCGACCCGATCGACCGCATCGGGGCGGGTGACCAGGGAATGATGTTCGGCTACGCCTCGAACGAGACCGAGGAGCTGATGCCGCTTCCGATCATGCTCGCGCACAAGCTGACCCGCCGTCTCGCGGCCGTCCGCAAGGCGGACGTCCTCCCCTACCTGCGGCCGGATGGGAAGTCGCAGGTCACCGTCCGGTACGAGGTGTCGGAGGACGGTCGTCAGCGGCCCGTCGCGATCGAGCGGATCCTCCTCTCGACCCAGCACCGGGACGGTCTCGACGCGGAGTCGCTGATCAAGCCCGACCTGCTCGAGCACGTCGTCGAGCCCGTCCTCCACGCGGACTACCGGGGGCTGTACGACGACGACAAGCTCGGCGCGAAGGGCTTTCTCTACGTGAACCCGACCGGGAAGTTCGTGATCGGCGGCCCGATGGGCGACACCGGCCTCACCGGACGCAAGATCATCGTCGACACCTATGGCGGCGCCGCCCCGCACGGCGGTGGCGCGTTCTCCGGGAAGGACCCGACGAAGGTCGACCGCTCGGCCGCCTACGCCGCCCGGCACGTGGCGAAGAACGTCGTCTCCGCCGGCCTCGCAGACCGCTGCCAGGTCCAGGTCGCCTATGCGATCGGGGTCGCCCGTCCGATGAGCGTTCTCGTCGACTGCTTCGGCACCGAGGCCGAGGGTCTCACGAACGAGCACGTCTCGGAGCTCGTCCGCGGGCATTTCGACCTGAGACCCGGCGCGATCCTCCGCGACCTCGACCTCAAGCGGCCGATCTACGCGAAGACGGCCGCGTACGGCCACTTCGGCCGGACGGACGCCGACTTCACCTGGGAGCGCACCGACCGGGCGGAGGAGCTCCGCTCAGCGGCGCGAAACGGGAATCCGCCAGAGCGGATTCCCGCCGCATAGCCCGACCGGTGACCGATTCCGTGTCCGACTTCAGTCGGACACGTGCTCTCAGGCGTCGCGCGAGCGCTCGATGCGCTTCGCCACCCGATCCTCGAGCCGGTCGAGGATCTCGTCCGCCCGCTGCTGCGTGAGCCGCTTCGCGGCCACCGCCTTCGCAAGGCGTTCCTTCACCGGGCCGAGCAGCGCCGTCACGAGACCGTCGACCGTCGTGCCCTGCGCAGCTGCGACCTGAGCGAGGGACTTCCCGCTCTCGAGCTCGGCACGCAGCTCCTCACGCGTGAGCCCAAGGTGGTCGGCCGCAGCGCCAAGGCGCTTGACCTTCGCCCCGATCCGCTTCACGAGCGCCTGCTGCTTCTCGGCGAAGCCGCGCTTCGCCCCCAGCCCGAGGCCTTTCGCGTTCGCGATCCGCTCCTTCAGCTTCGCGGCCTGCTCGGGCGTGAGCGTTCCTGCTGCCAGTGCGGCGTTGACGCGGGCCGTGAGGACGGCCTTGAAGGCCGTGCGGAGCGCCTCGGGGGTGATGCCGAGCTTGGCGGCGACGTCGTCGGCGACCGATGGCTTGTCGGCGGCGGCAGCACCGGTAGCGCCGATCGCGAGCGAGGCGCAGGCGACGACCGTAGCGATGAGGCTGAGTGTTCTGGTCACGTGTCGTTCTCCTTCTCGAAGAGGTTCGCGCCGAAGCGAATCACTGCGCCGTGGGCGACCGATGAGCGCCGCGTAAGCCGGGTGTAAGTCGTGTCAGGCGGCGAGACGGACGTACAGACCCTGGGCGGCCTTCTCGCCGATCGCGCGCTCGTCCGCGTCGAGCACGACCTTGAGCTGACCCGCGGCCGGCTGTGCCTCGCGAAGCTCCACCTGCGAGCCGGGGACGTAGCCCTCGTCGTAGAACCAGTGGAGGAGGTCGCCGTCGTGCTCGGCGAGCCTGACGATCTCGCCGCGTTGGCCGGGCGCGAGCTCGGACAACGCGACCAGCCCGACGTTCTCGGTCTGCTCCACGTCCGGGGCGACCGGCCATCCGTGGGGGCACCGGTCGGGTTTCCCCAACCGCTCGTACATCCGCTCGATCATCTCGTCGGTGAAGGTGTCGCCGAGCTCGTCCGCGTGGACATGCGACTCCGACGCGGTGTAGCCCTTGAAGTCGGTCAGGAATCGCTCGATGATCCGGTGCTTGCGGACGACGCGCTCGGCGCGCTCGATGCCCGTCGGCGTCAGGAGCGCCTCCTTCTGCTCGCCACGCTCGACCAGCCCTTCGGCCTCGAGCCGCTTCAGCATCTCGCCCGCGGAAGCGCGCGAGACACCGAGCATCTCGGCGACGCGCGAGGCGATCGCGCTCTCCCCCGCCGGCCGGTACTCGCCGATCGGGAAAGCGAGGAAGTAGATGACCTCCAGGT
>JACDBY010000008.1 GCA_013694685.1 Actinomycetota bacterium | reverse complement strand
TTGTAGACGAGGTGCTTAGGTGCGTCGAACTCCCGCGTGATGAGGATCTGCTCGTCGGTCGGGAGCGTCACCTTCGCGGTTCCGTGGTCGCTGCCCGGGATGCAGACGGGGAACCGGCCGCGGTCGGCGATCGCCGTGCCCGCCACGACGAGGTCGGCCTTGCGGAGCCTCGTTCCCGTGCGCTTGTCGCAGACGGCGATCTGCGCCCGCTCGGGCAGAAAGAGGACTCCCACCTCGCACGAGAGCGCAGCCGTCGCGTGGTCGACGAGGCGTTGGAGCTCATCGTCGAACGTCTCGGCCGGTGCGTGGAGCAGGTCGCGCACGGCGTTCAGTGCCTCGAGCTCGTCCGCGAGCCGCTTGGCCGGCCCGACCTCGAGGATCGTCTCGCTCGCGACCGTCGCGAGGCGGGCGAGATCGCCGTCCGTCACGGACGCGATGCCCGGACCGTTGGATCCGAAGAGCACGAGCACGTCGGGGTTCACAAGCACGATCGCGATGGACTGGCTGTAATACGGGCCGAGCACGTGTCGCGGCTCCGTATCGGAGCGCCGGTAGACAGAGTCGGTCGAGAATGCGGCCTCGACCACAGGCTCGCCTCCATGCCGATCTCCACGATGCCGGCCCAGCCAACGCCGCGACCGACTCCGCCGACGTGCGCGAAGCGCCGGTCGGCGATCCGCCGGAACACGAAGAGATCGTCGGCTTCCGCCGCCTCCGCGAGGTCGACCGGCGTCAGAGCCGACGACGCCGAGACCGTCTCGTCGACCGCCATGCTCCCCCTATCGACCCCGGCGGGCGCTGACCTTGAACCGCGCCGCCCCCGCGGAGAGCCACGTGGCCGCAGACCGGGCCGAGGCGGGGAATCGTCGCGACCCACCCTGCGTTCTCGATGAGGTGATGCGGTGACGGGCGTCCTCTTCGCGTGCGCAGCCGGCCTCTTCTTCGGTGCGCTCAACATCACGATGCGTCGGGGACTTCGCCGCCTCGGTGACGTCGATGCCGGCTCCGCGGTCATCGCGCTCGTGGGGTTCGGCGTGGTCGCGGTGACGGCCGTCGCGACCCGGCGCGAGCTCGGCCCGGATGAGCTCTGGGCCTTCGTCGCCCTCGGGGCGTTCGTCCCGGGTTTCTCGCAGCTCCTCGTCGTCCGTGCCGTGCAAGCGGCGGGTGCGTCACGCGCGGGAATCCTGTTCGGGATGGCACCGCTCTTCTCGGGGCTCGTCGCTGTCGCCGTCTTCGACGAGCCGCTGCGCTGGCCGCTCGTCGTCGGCACGCTGCTCGTGGTCGGGGGTGGCGTCGTGCTCGCCTGGGAGCGCGAGCGGCCGCTCGACTACCGCGCCCACGGCGCCGCGCTCGCCGTGAGCTTGGCTGTCGCGTTCGGTCTCCGGGACAACGTCGCGCGGGCGATCGGCGACGAGGTGGACGCGGACGCGCTCGCCCAGTCGACCGCCATCCTACTCGGCGCGTCGCTCGTGCTCGCGGGCAACATCCTGGTTCAGCGCAGGGCGATCGCGCGTCTGCGAGCGGCCGTCGCGCCGTTCGCGCTCTCCGGGGTCGTCGCCGCCCTCGCACAGGTCACGCTCTTCGCCGCGCTCGAGCGCGCCCGCGTCACCGTCGTCGCCCCGCTCGCCGGCACCGGCGTGCTCTGGACGGTCGTCTTCGCGGCGATCTTCCTCGGAGGAACCGAGCTCGTCGGCCGGCGCCTCTTCGTGGTCGGGCTGCTCGTCGTCGCAGGTGGCGCGCTCGTCGGCGCGACGCGCTGACGAGCGATCCGGAGCGGGGAGGCGAGCGCGAAGGCGCTCTCGTGTCCAGCGCCGGTGGCTAGCCGAACGAATCCGGGTGTGAACCCATGCGACCGGCCTCACCTCGGTCGAGCGCACAGATCCGCTCTACCTCGTCCGCGGAGAGCTCGAAGTCGAAGAGCTCGAAGTTCTCGCGGAGCCGGTCGGGGCTCGACGACTTGGGGAAAACGATCGTGCCGCGCTCGATGTGCCAGCGAAGGACGATCTGCGCCGGTGTCCGCGCATGCGCCTCGGCGAGCTCGACGATCGTCGCATCCTCGAGCACCTCGCCCTTCGCGAGCGGCGACCACGCCTCCGTCGCGATCCCGTGGGCCTCGCCGTAGGCGCGCACCTCCTCGTTGCCGAAGGCCGGGTGGAGCTCGATCTGGTTCACCGCGGGCACGGTCTCCGTCTCGGCCGCGAGGCGCTCGAGGTGCGAGACCTGGAAGTTGGAGACACCAATCGACCGCGCCCGCCCGTCGTGCGCGAGCTCCTCGAGCGTCCTCCAGGTCTCGACGTATCCGTCGCCGTCCTGTGTCGGGCGGGGCCAGTGGATCAGGAACAGATCGACGAAGTCGAGGCGGAGGGTCGCGAGGCTCTGCTCGAAGGCGCGGCGCGCGTCGTCCGGCCGATGGTTGCCGTTATTGAGCTTCGTCGTCAGGAAGAGCTCGGCACGGTCGATCCCCGAGCGGCGCACCGCCTCGCCGACACCCGCCTCGTTGCCGTACATCTGCGCGGTGTCGACGTGCCGGTACCCGATCTCGAGCGCCTCGGCGACCACATTCGCCGTGTCGGCGGCGTCGACCTTGAACACACCAAGCCCGAGCTGGGGAATCGTGTTGCCGTCGTTCAGCGTGATCGAGGGTACGGCTGCCGTCACAACCCGAGAGTAGCGCCGTCACGCCGCTCCGCCCGCAGGCCAGATCCCGCTCCCAACCGACTCACAGACGACTCACAGACTCCGACCCTAGATTTCTGCCAGACGCCGCAACGGAAAGGACTCGAGATGGAGCCCAAGCTCGACAGACGGACAGTGCTGAAGACCGCCGGCGGCGTAGGACTCGCCGCCGCCTTCGGGGCACGCGCGCTGAGCCTGCTCAGCGAGGACGCCCTGGCTGCCGATGCCGCCTCTACCTGCCTCCTCACGCCCGAGGCAACCGAAGGCCCGTACTGGGTCGAGCACGACATGACCCGCCGCAATATCACGGAGGGCAAGCCGGGCACGCCGCTCGTGATCCGCTTCACCGTGCTGAACGCGCGGACGTGCAGGATCATCAAGAATACCGATGTCGAGATCTGGCACTGCGACGCGGTCGGCGACTACTCGGCGGTCAGCGGTGCCTCGACGCGGTTCCTCCGCGGCCACCAGCGCTCGAACGCGAACGGCATCGCCGAGTTCCTGACGGTCTTCCCCGGCTGGTACCGCGGTCGTACGCCCCACATCCACATGAAGGTCTCGGTCGGTGGCAACGAGGTACACACCGGCCAGATCTTCTTCAACGAGACGATCACGCGGACGGTCTACAAGCAGAAGCCGTACGCGGCGCGCGGGACGTACGACACGCCGCACGCACAGGACATGATCTATCGGCAGGCCGGCGGCTCGAAGGCCGAGCTCAAGCTGAAGCGGCGGACGGGTGGGCTCAAGGGCTACGTCGGAACCATCGCGATCGGCGTCGTCACCTAATCGGAGGTCGATCGCCCCGGCGAGCCGAATCGGGCTTGACTCGCGGCTCGCCGGGGCCGATATGCGAGAGACGATGACCGACTCCCTCGCACGCCTCCCCGACCGGCACGGGTTCGCGCGCGCGCTCGAGATCGAGCTCGAGCGATCCCGGCGCGGAGACGAGTCGTTCGCGCTCGTTCTCGTCGAGCTCGGTCGCTTCTCGCGAGACGCCGGCTCGGCCGGGGACCACGCGGTCGAGCGAGTCGCAGCCGCGCTCGGGACGGTGGCGCGCGTCTTCGACGTCGTCGCTCGAGTGGGTCTCACACGGGTCGCGCTGATCGTCCCCGGCGCCGACTCGGACGGCGGCTCCGCGCTCGCGGAGCGGCTCCGCGTGGAGCTGCGTCGCGACGGCTGCCCACCGATCGACCTGAGCGTCGGCGTGGCGCACTTTCCCGATCACGGCGGCTCGGCGGAGCTCCTGCAGCGGTCGGCGCGCGCTGCGCTCGGTGTCGCGGAGGAGCTGGGGGGCGACCGCACCGTCTGCTACTCGTTCGACCTCGAGGAGGGGCTGACCGAGCTCGATGGCGACCCCCTCGAAGACGACCGTCCGCTGACGCTCGCAGAGCTCCTCGACATGCGGGATCCGGATTCCATCGGCCACTCACAGCGCGTCGCCGCCTACGCCGAGCAGACGGCCCTCATGCTCGGTCTGTCGTCCGAGCGGGCGACACGCGTACGACTCGCCGGACTGCTCCACGATGTGGGCAAGGTAGGTATCCCGAGCACGATCGTCGGTCGCCCCGGGCCGCTCGACACCGAGCAGTCCGAGGAGATGCGCGGGCATCCCGAGATCGGCGCCCGCCTCGTCGAGGAAACCGAGCTCGCCGACCTGGCGCCGTGGATCATGGCGCATCACGAGCAGCCGGACGGGGGTGGCTACCCGGCCGGGCTCACCGGCGACGAGATCCCGCTCGAGGCGTCGATCCTGGCGGTCGCCGACGCCTACGCGGCGATGGTCTCGGACCGTGTCTACCGGCCGGCGCTCGGAGCGGACGCCGCGCGCGCAGAGCTCGAGCGGGGCGCGGGCACGCAGTTCGACCCGCAGGTCGTGCAAGCCTTCCTCGCCTCGCTCTCCTGAGCCCGGGACGCGCTGGCGAGGCGAGCCAAGAGCACGTGTTCGACTGAAGTCGGACACACACCTCGATGGCGGGCACCTTCAGGGACGGGTCCGTAGGAGGCGGGGAATAGCCGCGGGTCGGACATACGCCATAGTGGCAGTTGCGACCGCGACGCTGACGCCGAAGGCGGCGGCCTTCAGGGATCTGCCCCGCCGAAGGCGCGGATCAAGCCGCAGGATTCGGCTCCTGCCGAATCCTGCTTGGCGAACAAGAACTAGTCCACCAGCTTCCGCGTCATCCCGATGATGGCGATACGCCAGACGACGAGCCCGAAGAGCGCGAGGTAGCCGACCCGAGCGAGATCCTCCCACCCCTCGAAGCCAAAGACCGCGTGGCGCACGAGCATCACGCAGTGATGGAGGGGGTTGACCGCGGCGAGGATCCGCGCCCAGCGCGGGAACTCGTCGAGCGGGAAGAAGGAGCCCGCGAGCAGGAAGAGCGGCGTCAGGACGGCGCTGACGACGTAATTGAAGTTCTCGAACGACTTCGAGAAGCCCGCAACGGCAATCCCGAAGCACGCCCAGCCGAAGCCGGCGATCCAGGCGACGAGCGGGACGACGAGCATCCCCCACGACGGATCGAGCCCGAAGACCATCGCGACGACCATCGGCACACAGCCGTACACCCCAGCGCGGGTAGCGATCCAGAGCGCCTCGGCCGTGACGAGCTCCTCGGTGTCCACGGGCGCGGCGAGGATTGCGTCGTACGTGCGCTGGAACTGGTATTTGACGAACGTCCCGAACATCGCCGGGAACGCGCTCGAGAAGAGCACGGCGGTCGCGACCGTCCCGGTGCCGACGAAGTCCACGTAGTCGTAGCCTCCGACCTTGCTGACGAGCGCGCCGAAGCCGAACCCGAAGGCGAGCAGGTAGAAGGTCGGCTCGACCGTCGAGGAGAAGGTCGTCGAGCGCCAGTACGAGGAGAAGTTGACGACCTCGCGCACGAGGACGCCGGCGAGCGCCGGGCGGTCGAGCCTGCGCGGGGCGCGA
>JACDBY010000464.1 GCA_013694685.1 Actinomycetota bacterium | reverse complement strand
GTTTGAGGGCGAGCCGCCCGCGCACGCATCCGCACGTCGCTGAGAGGGTAGGCCTCGCCATGGGCTCCGACCTGACCGGGCCGCTCGAACGGCTCCGCGACGATCTCCGCACGGTGCAGCTCGAGCTGGAGGTGCCGGGAACGGAGGAAGCGCGACGCGCACGGGACGACCTCGTCGCCCGGGTGGACGACTACGTGCTCCCGCGTCTGCGGCAGATGGACGCTCCCGCGCTGATCGTGGTCGGCGGCTCGACCGGCGCGGGCAAGTCGACGCTCGTGAACAGCCTCGTCGGCGCCGTCGTCAGTCCCGCGGGCGTGCTCCGGCCGACGACGCGCGCTCCGGTGCTCGCCTGCCACCCGGACGACGTGCGCTGGTTCGACGACGACCGCGTCCTCCCCGGCCTGCCACGCGTGACCGGCGGCAGCGGCGGGCCCGGCACGCTCCAGCTCGTTCCCACCCCGGCGCTGTCACAAGGCCTCGCGCTGCTCGACTCGCCGGACATCGACTCGGTGCTCGCCGAGAACCGAGCGCTCGCCAACCAGCTCCTCGCCGCGGCCGACGGCTGGCTCTTCGTCACGACCGCCGCCCGCTACGCGGACGCGGTGCCATGGGAGTTCCTGCGCTCGGCACGCGAGCGCGGGACGGTGCTCTCGATCGTGCTCAACCGGGTTCCGGGGGACGCCGACCGGGAAGTCCCCGCCCACCTGCGGCAGATGCTGGCAGGCGAGCAGCTCGGCGACAGCGACGTCCTCGTCGTCCCCGAGGTCTCGCTCGCGGACGACCTCCTGCCGGCCGACGCGCTCTGGCCTGTGCGCGCCTGGCTCGACGGCCTCGCCGTGGACGCGCAAGCGCGGGCAGCCCTCGTCCGTCGGACGCTGCGCGGCGCCCTCGCGAGCCTTCCGGTCCGTGCCGCGGTCGTCGAGCGCGCGGCGGTCGAGCAGCTATCTGCGGCCGCAGAGCTCCGGGCCGAGGCCGACGCCGCCTACGCGGACGCTCTGCGCGAGGTCGAAGCTGCCTTGCGGAGCGGGTCGCTCCTGCGCGGCGAGGTGCTTGCCCGCTGGCACGAGGTCGTCGGGACCGGAGACGTGATGCGCGCCCTCGAGACACGAGTGGGCTGGCTGCGTGACCGGCTGAAGAGCGTGATCACCGGCGCTCCGGCTGCCGGCGCCGAGCTGAAGCTCACGGTCGAGAATCGCGTCGAAGCCGTGGTGCGCACCGCCGCCGAGCGGGCCTCCGAGCGAACGGCACGGGCCTGGCGCGACCGGGTTCCCGGCCGCGCGCTGGTCGAGCGCGCGCCGGAGCTCGAGCGCGCGTCGAGCGGGCTGGATGACGCCGCCGCAGACGAGGTGCGTGCGTGGCAGGGCGTGGTCTTCGACCTCGTTCGGGAGGAGGGCGCCTCGAAGCGCACGACCGCGCGGCTGGCGTCGCTCGGCGTCAACGGGGCGGGCCTGACGGTGATGCTCGCGGTCTTTGCCCACACCGGCGGCCTCACCGGCGGCGAGATCGTGGTCGCGGGCGGCACCTCAGCGGTCAGCCAGAAGGTGCTCGAGGCGATCTTTGGCGACCAGGCGGTACGGACGCTCGCGGCACGCGCGCGCGAGGATCTGATCGAGCGCGTCGACCGTCTCCTGCGCGCCGAGGCGAAACGGTTCGACGTGCTCCTCGACCGCTCGGCGCCCCAGGCGGACAGCTTCGCACGCCTGCACGCCGCCGTGGACGCGATTCGCCGGGCCGCGTGACCGGAGCCCTCGACCGCCGCCTCGAGGCGCTCCGGGAGGCGGCCGACCTGGCGGAGGACCGGCTCGACGACGCGGATGTCGAGGCCGCCCGCGCCGTCGTCTCCAAAGCGGGCGTCCGCCTCGGTTTCGGCCTCGAGTCGACCGTGGTCGCGCTGGCCGGGCCGACCGGCGTCGGCAAGTCACAGCTCTTCAACGTCCTGACCGGCACGGAGCTGGCCCCCGTCGGGCGGCGGCGGCCGACGACCTCTGCCGGCCAGGCGGCGGTGTGGGGCGGGGACGCCCGCGCCCTGCTCGACTGGCTCGGGATCGGACGCCGGCACCAGGTCGATGCAGACGACCTCGGCGGCCTCGTCCTCCTCGACCTGCCCGACTTCGACTCCGTGGAGACCTCGCACCGGGTCGAGGCCGAGCGAATCGTCGCTCTCGCCGACCTCGTGCTCTGGGTCGTCGAGCCGCAGAAGTACGCCGACGCGTCGCTGCACGATCGCTACCTGCGCCCGCTCGCGACACACGCAGAGGCGATGGCCGTGGTTCTCAACCAGGCCGACCTGCTCGCGTCGGCCGAGGTTGCCTCCTGGAGGAAGGACATGGAGCGCCTGCTCGCCGAGGACGGCATGACGACGTTGCCCCTGGTGGTCGTCTCGGCTCGCACCGGCGACGGGATCCCGGAGCTGCGGCGTCTTCTCGCCGAGCGTGTCGCGGCACGAGACGCCGCGCTGGCGAAGCTCGCGGCCGACCTCGACCGGGCAGTGGAGCCGCTGGCCGAGGGCTGCACGGGCAAGGTGCCCGGCGTCCGCCGCGAGGACCGCGCGCGGCTCCTGGCCTCGCTCGAGGAGGCCGCCGGCGTACCCACGGT
>JACDBY010000267.1 GCA_013694685.1 Actinomycetota bacterium | reverse complement strand
CGGCCGGGGCGCCGCCGAGCTGCTCGGAGAGGTACGGGAGCGGCGCGACGCCGATCCCGCCACCGACCAGCAGTGGCCGCTCGACGGCGAGATCCCACCCGCGGCCGTACGGCCCGGCGACTGCGATCGTCTCCCCCGGCGCGAGCGCTGCGATCGCGCGCGTGCCGGGCCCGATTGGGTCGACGAGGAACCCGAGCTCGCCGGATGGCGCGAGGCAGAGGCTGAAGGGTCGCGGCAGGACCCGCCCAGGCGCCTCGAGCATGAAGAACTGCCCTGGCGTGCCGGGCCGGAGCCGACCCCGCTCGAGCCGCACGAGCACGTAGGGGCCGACCGACTCATTCCCCACCACACGCAGCCGCTCGCGCCACACCGTCCTCACCCCACCTTGTGTTGATTCAACAGAAACGTTGTCTCGCCTCGCCGCATGCCGTAGGCCGGACCTGTCCGACCCGCCCGCCGACGCCGTGCGTCATTCATTCCCGCCGCTCGCAGCGAAGACCGCCACACGCTCCTGCAGCGAGAGCGTCGCTTCCGTGCGGGCGTTGGCGATCGCGTGCACCGCGGCGGCCGCACCCGAGATGGTCGTGATGCACGGGACGCGGGCGACGAGCGCCGCCTCACGGATCAGGTAGCCGTCCGCGCGAGCACCGGACCCCTGGGGCGTATTGACGACGAGGTTGCAACGGCGCGCGCGGATCAGGTCGACGACGGTCGCCTCCCCCGGACCCGCGTCGGCCACCTTGCCCACCTCTTCGACCTCCAGTCCGGCGGCGCGGAGAGTGCGCGCGGTTCCGGTCGTCGCGACGAGCTCGAAGCCGAGCCCCGCGAGTCCCGCGGCAATGGGCGCGATGCTCGCCTTGTCGCCGTCGCGAACCGACAGGAAGGCGACGCCGGACGTCGGCAGCGGACGCCCGGCGGCCCGCTCGGCCTTGGCGAACGCCGTCGGCAGATCGGACGCGGTCGCCATCACCTCGCCCGTCGAGCGCATCTCGGGCCCGAGGACGGGGTCAGCCCCCGGGAAGCGCGCGAACGGCAGGACGGCGGCCTTGACGCTGACCTCGGTCAGGCGCGGTTGGACGAGGCCGAGCTCCGCGAGCTTCTCGCCGTGCGCGAGCCGGCACGCAGCCTCGACCAGGTTGACACCGGTCGCCTTGCTCGCGAAGGGCACGGTTCGCGAGGCACGCGGGTTGGCCTCGAGCACGTAGACGGTCGAGTCGGCGATCGCGAGCTGGACGTTGAGCAGGCCAACGACCCCGAGCGCGGGCCCGAGGCGCTTCACGACGTGCTCCACCTCGAGCGCGTTGGCGAGCGTGAGCGACTGGGCCGGGAGCACGCAGGACGAGTCGCCCGAGTGGACACCCGCCTCCTCGACGTGCTGCATGACGGCCCCGATGAAGACGTCGGTCCCGTCACAGAGCGCGTCGACGTCGATCTCGGTCGCGTTCTCGACAAACCGGTCGATCAGCACCGGGCCGCTGACGGCCGCCATCGCCGCGCGGAGATCGTCCTCGTCGTCGCAGATGCGCATCGCACGGCCGCCGAGGACGTACGAGGGGCGCACGAGCGCCGGATAGCCGATCTCGCGTGCCGCCTCGATCGCCTCCTCGGGCCCTTCGACCGTCGACCACGGGGGGCACCGGATCCCGAGCTCGCGAGCGAGTGCGCCGAAGAGCTCCCGGTCCTCGGCGAGGTCGATCGCGGCGTGCGGCGTGCCGAGGATCGTGTAGCCGGCCGCCTCGATGTGCCGCGCGAGCCGGAGCGGCGTCTGACCGCCGAACTGCGTCACGACCCCGACCGGCTGCTCGCGGTCGAGAACGGCGAGCACCTCCTCGGGCGAGAGCGGCTCGAAGTAGAGCCGGTCGGAGGTGTCGTAGTCGGTCGAGACGGTCTCCGGATTGCAGTTGACCATCACCGCCTCGTAGCCGAGCGCGCGGAACGTCTGTACGGCGTGGACGCAGCAGTAGTCGAACTCGATGCCCTGGCCGATGCGGTTCGGGCCGGAGCCGAGGATGACGACGCGCTTCCCCGTCCCGGGCGGCGGCCCCTCATCCTCCTCACCCCAGGTGGAGTAGAAGTAGTTGGACCCTGCCGCGACCTCGCCACCGCAGGAGTCGACGCGACGGTACGACGGCCGGATTCCCCGGGCGTAGCGCGTCCGGCGCACGTCGTCGCCCGACATCCCCCACGCCGCCCCGATCGAGTCGTCCCCCCACCCCGCACGCTTCGCACGGCGGATGTCACCCGTCCGGAGCTCGCGCTTGGCGCCCTCGAGCTGCTCGACGAACCACGGGTGGAGCCCGTCGGGGTGATCGTCGATCGTCGCCCAGGGTGTCGGCGAGCCGGGGTCGAGCTCGCGCGAGCCGAATGCCTTGAGGAACGCCTCGGTGAACGTGCGACCGATGCCCATGGCCTCGCCGACCGACTTCATCTGCGTGCCGAGGGTCGTCGACGCGCCGGGGAACTTCTCGAACGCGAAGCGCGGGAACTTGACGACGACGTAGTCGAGCGTCGGCTCGAAGCTCGCCGGAGTCGTCTTCGTCAGGTCGTTCGGAATCTCGTCGAGCGTGTACCCCACGGCGAGCTTCGCCGCGACCTTCGCGATCGGATACCCCGTCGCCTTCGAGGCGAGCGCCGAGGAGCGCGAGACGCGCGGGTTCATCTCGATCACGCGGAGCTCACCCGTCTCGCGGTGCCGTGCGAACTGGATGTTCGAGCCGCCGGTCTCGACTCCCACCGCCCGGACGACCGCAGCCGCGGCGTCGCGAAGCTCCTGGTAGGCCTCGTCCGAGAGGGTCATCTGCGGCGCGACTGTGACCGAGTCGCCGGTGTGGATCCCCATCGGGTCGAGGTTCTCGATGGAGCAGACGATGACCACGTTGTCCGCGCGGTCGCGGATCACCTCGAGCTCGAACTCGTCCCAGCCGCGGATCGACTCCTCGACGAGCACCTGGCGGATCGGGCTCTCGTCCAGGCCACGCTCCACCTGACGGTGGAGCGAGACCAGGTCGTCTGCGAAGCCTCCCCCGTGCCCACCGAGGGTGAAGGCCGGGCGAACAACGGCCGGCACTGGGGCGTTGTCGAGGTCGGCGAGCGACTCGACGATCACGGACTCGGGGACGGTGAGCCCGCAGCTCTGAACCGCCTCGCGGAAGAGCTGTCTGTCCTCGGCGCGGCAGATGACGTCGATCGCGGCACCAAGAAGCTCGACCCCGAGCTCCTCGAGCACGCCGGCGCCCGCGAGCTCGATCGCCAGGTTGAGGGCGGTCTGACCACCGAGCGTCGGGAGGAGTGCGTCCGGCCGCTCGCGCCGGAGGACGTCCGTGACGCTCTCGAGATCGAGGGGCTCGATGTACGTGCGGTCGGCGAAGCCAGGGTCGGTCATGATCGTCGCCGGGTTCGAGTTGACGACGATCGTGCGATAGCCGTCCTCGCGGAGCACCTTCAGGGCCTGGCAGCCCGCGTAGTCGAACTCGCACGCCTGGCCGATCACGATCGGCCCGGAGCCGATCACGCAGATCGAGCGGAGGTCGCGCCTAGCCGGCATCACGCGTCTCGAGGCCCGCGACCCATCGCTCGAGAATCGGCCAGGCGTCGTGCGGCCCCGGCCCGGCCTCGGGGTGGAACTGCACGGACTGCGCCCGCAACTCGGGGAAGTCGAAGCCTTCGACGGTGCCGTCGTAGAGCGACACGTGTGTCGCCTCCACGCGTTCCGACGGCGTGACAGCGAAGCCGTGGTTCTGGCTCGTGACGAGCACGCGCCCCGTCCGGCGGTCGAGCACGGGGTGGTTTGCGCCGCGATGGCCGAAGGGGAGCTTCGTCGTCTCGTGATCGGTCGCGAGCCCGAGCAGCTGGTGTCCGAGGCAGATCCCGAGCATCGGCACCCGCCCGAGCGTCTCCCGCACGATCCGCGTCTCGTCGACGAGCGGTGCGGGGTCACCCGGGCCGTTTGAGAGGAGCACACCGTCGTGACCTGCGAGCTCGTCCGGGTCGGAGACGTGCGGATAGACCGTGACTGCGGCCCCGGCGGTCGCGAGCCGCCGGACGATCGAGCTCTTCACCCCGTAGTCGACGACCGCGACGCTGACCCGCCCCTCCTCGTGCGCGACGTACGGCGCGGGTGTCGAGACACCGGCGACGAGCGCCGTGCCCTCCATCGTCGGTTGCGCCCGTACGCGCTCGACCGCCTCGGCGACCGGAAGCGACCGCTCGTCGGCGACCGCGACGGCGCGCATCGCGCCGCCCTCGCGGAGGCGCAGCGTCAATGCGCGCGTGTCGATCTCGTCGAGCGCGACGGTGCCG
>JACDBY010000461.1 GCA_013694685.1 Actinomycetota bacterium | reverse complement strand
CGTGGATCCTCGTCCCCCCGCCCGTCGGGCTCTCGAGCACGAACGTGCCGTCGAGTGCCTCGACCCGGTCGCGAAGACCACCCAGCCCGGACGAGTGCGTGGGCTGGGCGCCGCCGCGACCGTTGTCGGTCACCTCGACGACAAGCACGTCGTCGCGCGGCATCAGGCGAATCGTGGCGGAGCTCGCGCGGGCGTACTTGAGGACGTTCGTGAGCGCCTCAGAGACGACGAAGTAGGCGGCACTCTCGATGAGCGGCGGCCAGCGCTCCGTGTCGTCGACGGTCATCACCGTCACCGGGATCGGCGCGCGGCCGGCGAGCGCCCGGACCGCCGCTGCGAGTCCCCGCACCGTGAGGATCTGCGGATGGAGCCCGCGGGCAAGCTCCCGAAGCTCCTCGTGCGCGGTGTTGAGCTCGACGAGCGCGCGCTCGAGGTGCTCCTCGGCGGCCGCGGGGTCGACTCGGAGTGTTCGCGCGGCGAGATGGACAGCGTGCGAGACGCTCACGAGGTTCTGCTGCGCGCCGTCGTGCAGGTTCCGCTCGAGACGTTTCCGCTCGGCGTCGCTCGCCGAGATGATGCGAGCGCGCGAGCGGCGAATTTCCTCCTCGACGTCCTTGCGCGCCGTGACGTCGAGACCGCAGAACAGGTATCGCGTGCGGCCCGACGCGTCCTCGACGACGGTGGCCGTCCAGTCGACCACGAGGCGCGACCCGTCGGGTGCGTCGTGCTCGTACTCGACCACCCGGTCTGCCTCGCCCTTGAGGAGGCGCGCGAAGTCGTCCCTCGCGCGCGCGACGTCGCCGTCGGCGATGAAGCGCGTCCAGAACGGTGTCCCGACCCACTCCTCCTCGGGGATGCCGGCGGCAACGCCGAGCGCCCGGTTCACCCCGAGCAGCGTGCCGTGCTCGTCGACGAGCGCGAGGAAGCTCGGCGTCGAGCGGACGACCGCGCGGCTGAAGTCGCGCTCACGCTCGAGCTCGCGCGCCTGCCGCGCGAGCTCGGTGAAGTCGCGCACGATGAGCACGAACTCGTCTGGCCCCGATCCGACGACGCGCCCCTCGTACTCGTGCTGCTCGCCTCGAAGCTCGAGCGTGTACTCGATGTGCTGGAGCGCATCCTCCTCGACCGCCCGGCGACCTGCCGCCAGGACGAGGTCGGCGATCTGGGTCGGAAGGCGCTCGTGAAGACCGTGACCGACGATCTCGTCGGGTGAGGTCGCGAGATCGCCCTCCGAGTCGACCTTGAAGCCTCGATAGACGCCGTCCGTCCCGATCCGGAAAACCGGGTCGGGAATCGCCGCGATGAGCGCTCGGGCCTTCTGGTCGCTCGTCGGCGGCTGGTCGAGGCGTGGGTCGGCGGGCGTCGCAGACACGACCGTTTCTTGTAGCACGCCCTCGCGGCTGACACGAGTTGTGGCCGGGGGAGAGCACGTGTCCGACTGAAGTCGGACACAGGTTGTGCGGGCGCGTCCTACCTCAGCGAATCACAGGTTGCGTGCTTGGTGTGTCCGACTTCAGCCGGACACGGGCTCTGTGCGGCCCGGCCCGCCGGACGGCAGTCGGACCGCGAACGCCTGACACCGGTGGAGAGGGATCAAGCCGCGGATTCGGCTTCGGCCGAATCCTGCTTGGCGAAACAAGATCAGTCCAGCTCGAAGCTGACGCGCATCGTGACGCGGAACTCCTTGACCGCGTTCTGCTCGACGACAACGTACTGCTCGGAGACCCAGGCGCCCTTGATCCCGCGGATCGTCTCCGAGGCTTTCGTAATGCCTTCCTTGACCGCCTCGGCAAAGCTCGTCGGCGAGGACGCCGTGATCTCGATCACCTTGACGACACTCATGTCGTACCTCCCTGGTTGTCCGGTTTCGAGTGTCGTACCCCGCTGCGACGGGCTCAAGCGTCAGTGCAGGTACGGCCTCAGGGCGTCGCGAGCGATGAGGAAGCCTCGCTGGACGAGTTCTACGCTGCCTTCGAAGGCGCGATCCTCGTGCTCGACCGAGACCACGCCGTCGTAGCCCACCTTGTAGAGCTGCGAGAGGAAGCGATCCCAACGCACCTCGCCGAGACCGGGGAGGCGCGGGATCTGCCAGCCCAGGCCGAGCGAGAGGACGCCGTTTCGGTAGAGGCCGTCCCGATCGATCTCCATGTCCTTCGCGTGGACGTGGAGGATGCGCGAGGCGTAGTCGCGGACGACCCGCTCGTGGTCGATCTGCTGCCAGACGAGGTGTGACGGGTCGAGATTGAGCCCGAAGCGCTCCGAGGGGACGATCGTGAAGAGCTCGTCCCAGACCGCGGGGGACGACGCGAGGTTCGTTCCGCCCGGCCATTCGTCGAGGCTGAAGATCATCGGGCAGTTCTCGATCGCGATCGACACGCCCTTGCGCTCCGCGTAGGCGACGAGGCGGGGCCAGACCTTGCGTACCTCCTTCAGCGAGTCGGGCACGCTCCTCGTCTGGTCGCGACCGATGAACGTCCCGACAGTCGGCACCCTGAGCCGCGCTGCGGCGTCGACGACTTTCTTCAGATGGTCGTTTGCTGCGCGTCGCTCGCCGGGATCGGGATGGAGGTTGTTGGGATAGAAGGCGAGCGACGAGATCTGGAGCCGGTGGCGGTCGAGGACGTCTTGCACGGCGCCGGTGTCGAGCCTCTCGACGTCGATGTGGGCGACACCGGCGTAGCGGCGCCGGCGCCCGGCGGCGGCGGGCCAGCACGCGATCTCGAGCATCTCGTAGCCGTTCCCCGCTGCCCACGCGGCGGTCTGCTCGAGGTCGAGGTCGTCGAAGGCTGCGGTCAGGAGGCCGAGCTTCATACCTGCATCCATCTCCTCTCTCGGTGGGATTCCGCAACGGCGTCGCAGAGCACGTTCTCCACGTGACCGTCGCGGAAGGTCGGATAGTCGGGCGCGTCCGACGGGCCGCCGCGTGCCACGTCGGCGTAGACGGCGCGGTAGAGCTCGCGGAACGTGTCGGCGAAGCCTTCGGCGTGGGCGACCGGCAAGTGTGTTCGCGCTGCTGACGTCGGATGCATCAGCGCCGCGTTTCGCTGCAGCACCTCGTTCGGCTTGTCGCGCCGGCCGAGCCAGAGCTCTTCGTGGCGCTCCGCATCCCACGCGAGCGCGCCGTCGGCGCCGTCGACCTGGAAGCGCAGCGAGTTCTTGCGTCCGGTACTCACCTGCGAGACGACGCACGAGCCTCGCGCGCCGCCCTCGAAGCCGAGCAGGATGTGCGCGAGATCCTCGGTCGTCATGTGCGCGTCCACCCGCTCGACGTCGGCGGCAGCCGCGAACGTCTCGACCTCACCGACGGGGCGACGTCTCACCGGCATCACGGTCGCCATGTCGGCGAGGAGCTCGACGATCCTGCGGCCGGTCACGAATTGGAGCAGATCCATCCAATGCGAGCCGATGTCGCCGACGGCGCGGAGATCACCGCCTCGCTCCGGCTCTAGCCGCCAGTTCCAGTCCTCCGGGGTTGCGAGCCAGTCCTGGAGATATCCGCCGTGGACGGCCCAGACATCGCCGAGCTCGCCGGCCCGCACGCGCTCCCGTGCCTCCTGGACGATCGGGTAGAACCGGACGTTGAAGTTCGTGCAGTGCACAAGCCCGCTCCGCTCGGCCAGGTCGACGAGCTCGGCGGACTGCCCGCTCGTCATCGCGAGCGGCTTCTCGCAGACCACGTGCTTGCCCGCCTCGAGCACCTGCTTCGCCTGCGGGTGGTGAAGCTCGTTCGGCGTCGTCAGGTGGACGACGTCGACCCGGTCGTCGGCGAGGATCGCGTCGAAGCTCTCGTAGGCGGGCGCGAGCCTCTTGGCCGCCGCTCGCTCGGGCGTCGAGCCGGCGACGCCGGTGACTTCGACACCGAGCCGGCGCAGCGCGTCGACGTGCACGACTCCGATGAAACCCGTCCCCACGACCGCGGCCCGGATGGACTGGAGCGGCCGTGAGGAGGTCGACACGAGGACGTACGCTATCGCGATGGAGCCCGGCGAGAGCGCGCCAGCCGCCGGGTCGCGACGGGACGCAGGGGAGTGGACGGGGCGACTTGCCGACGCGCTCGCGAGGCACCGCGTGCCGGGCGCCGCG
>JACDBY010000266.1 GCA_013694685.1 Actinomycetota bacterium | reverse complement strand
CTCGAGACGTACGACTCGCGGGAGCTGCTCCTCGCGCTCACGGGTCAGACGTAACCGAGCGGGTCGGACAGAGCGGAACGAGAGAGGGGCGGGATCGCTCCCGCCCCTCCGTCGATCTCCATTGCGGCCATGGATCTACGCCAACCCGCGGCCCCTGTTGCCCATCACCCGCGTGGCGATGAAGAGGATCACGAGCGCTCCCGCGATCGCGGCGAGCCACGTGCTGATGTCGAAGAACTCGTCGATCGGGTCGCCCGCACCCACGAGCGAGGCGATGAAGCCCCCGAGGAGCGCGCCGGCGATACCGAGCAACGTGGTCATGATGATTCCGAAGCCCTCGGCTCCCGGGAAGATCGCCTTCGCGATGATCCCCGCCAGCAGACCAAGAATGATCCAGCCGATGATGCCCATTGTCGTTTCGTCCCTTCTGTGACGATCAGGTCGTGGAGGCCGCCGGCCGCTCGCGTCGCGCAAGGACGGCAACCGTCGTGGCTGCGACCGCTGCGAGACCGAGTCCGGCGGCGAGTGTGCGTCGACGTGCGGGCTTCCCGACGAGAGCATTCAGCTTCTTGTCGAGCTTGCGCCGCGCGAAGCGCGTGACGATCCAACCGATCAGTGCATTGCGTTTCGTGAACACGTTCATGCCGTCGTGGTACCCAGGCTCCCCCGTGGAGAAACGAACGTGTCGCTCTCCGGTAGCCGCAAGACCTTGCCCGGATTCATGATTCCGTGCGGGTCGAAGAGCGTCTTGATCCCCCGCATGAGCGGGACGAGGTCGCCGTGCTCGAGCTCGAGCGCCGCGACCTTGCCGAGGCCGATCCCGTGCTCGCCGGTGCACGTGCCGCCCCGCGCGAGGGCGTCCGTGACGAGCAGGTCGACGAGCTCGTCCGACGAGGCGAGCTCGTCGGGGTCGTCCGGGTCGACGTGGAGCGAGAGGTGGACGTTGCCGTCGCCGGCGTGACCGACGATCCCTGCGACGAGACCGCGCCGCTCGACCTCGGCCCGCGCGAACGAGACCGCCGCGGCGAGCTCCGAGAGCGGGACGCAGATGTCCGTCGAGCGAGAGCGCTTGCCCGGGGCGGCAGCCGCAGAGGCGTAGGCGGAAGCGTGGCGGGCAGCCCAGAGCCGGGCCCGCTCGGTCGGATCGCGCACGACGACGACGTCGATCGCCGCTTCGGCAGCAGCGACCTCGTGGATCGACTCGATGTCGGAGGCGACGGCGGTCTCGCCGCCCGCCGCCTCGACGAGGAGCGTCGGAACCGGAGGAAGATCTGTGCCCCGGTGGGCGTTGATCGCCGCGATCGTCCAGGCGTCGAGCAGCTCGACGCGCGTGACACCGGTTCCCGCCGCCACGATCGTGGTCGCGGCCCGCGCCGCCGCCTCGACGTCGCCGAAGCTCACGCGCAGCGCGACGGCGTGCTCGGGAAGGCCCTGCAGCCGCAGGGTCAGCTCCGTGATCACCGCGAGCGTCCCCTCCGAGCCGATGAGCAGGCCGAGCAGGTCGTAGCCCGCGGAGGTCTTCGGCGCGCTGCTTCCCGTGCGCACGATCCGCCCGCCGGGGAGCACCGCCTGGCAGGCGAGCACGTTCGCGCGCATCTTCCCGTATCGCACCGTCGTCGTCCCCGCGGCGTTCGTCGCCGCCATCCCGCCGAGCGTCGCGTCGGCACCCGGGTCGACCGGGAAGAAAAGACCGTGGTCGCCCGTCGCACGCTCGAGTGCGCTGCGGGTTACGCCGGCCTGGACGGTCGCCGTGAGATCGGCGGGCGAGACCGAGAGGATCCGGTCCATCCGGGTGAGGTCGAGACTGATCCCGCCGGCGATCGGGATCACGTGTCCCTCGAGACTCGATCCCGCCCCGAACGGCGTCACGGGCGCACGGAACTCGGCGGCGACCGCCAGCACGGCGGCCACCTCGCCGGTCGTGAGTGGGTAGACGACGACGTCCGGCCGGTGCGGCCGGTGGAACGTGATGTCGCTCGCGTGCAGGTCGAGGTGCGAGTCGCCGGTCGCGACGCGGGACGGATCGCCGACGGCCTGCGCGAGCGCATCGGCGAGTGCCGGGGAGACGCTCACGACCGGAGCACCATGCCGCCGCGATCCCCGGTGAGCGCGCCGTCTCTCAGCGTGTGGACGCCATTCACGAACACGTGGCGCATGCCCATGGCGAGCTGGTTCGGCTCGAACGTCGTCCCCCGCTCCGCGAACGTCTCGGGGTCGAAGACCGCCGCGTCGGCACGGGCGCCCGGCCGGAGCACCCCGCGGTCGTTCAGCCCGATGCGCCCGGCGGGAAGCCCGGCGAGCCGGTGGATCGCCTCGGCGGGGGCGAGGAGCCGCTCCTCGCGCACCATGAACCGGTAGTACATCGTCGTCACGGTAATGATGCTGCGCGAAGGCAGGGGCGCATCCGCCTGACATGGCGACGGCATGAAGAAGTCGAGCTACGACGAGATCCGCAGATCCTTCAGGTGGCACCTGCCTCCGCGGCTGAACATCGGCGTCGAGGCCTGCGAGCGCCAGCCCTCCGACGCGCCCGCGATCCTCGTTACGGACGGGCGCGAGATCACACGCACCGTGAGCTTCGGGGAGCTCGCGCGCGACTCCAACCGGCTCGCGAACGCTCTCCGCGGGCTCGGTGTC